>JAQBDO010000099.1:0-10974 GCA_032124375.1 Gammaproteobacteria bacterium | reverse complement strand
CAAGGTGGCACCGGCCAAATGGACGCATGAAAACATAGACTACATGCGTAATCAGCTCAAGCGGTTGGGGTTTGGTTACGACTGGGATCGTGAGTTCGCCACCTGTGACCCGCAGTACTACCGTTGGGAACAGTGGTTTTTTACCCGTCTGCTGCAGCAGGGTGTCGTCTACAAGAAGACCGCCATGGTCAACTGGGACCCGGTCGACAACACGGTACTTGCCAATGAACAGGTGATTGATGGCCGCGGCTGGCGTTCCGGCGCCGTGGTGGAGCGACGCGAAATTCCGCAATGGTTTTTAAAAATAACCGACTATGCAGACGAGTTGCTGAACGATCTTGAACAGCTGGATGGCTGGCCGGAGCAGGTGCGTACTATGCAGCGCAACTGGATCGGGCGATCGGAAGGCATCGAAATGCATTTCGGTATTGCGGGCCGACAAGAGACGCTGTCGGTTTATACCACACGTCCGGATACCTTGATGGGCGTTACCTATGTGGCTGTGGCTGCGGAACACCCGCTCGCCATTGAGGCAGCCGCCGGCAACCCCGGTCTGCAGGCGTTTTTGGATGAATGCCGTCATTCCGGGGTGGCCGAGGCCGAGCTGGCGACCCGGGAAAAGAAGGGTGTGGATACCGGTCTGCAGGCCTTGCACCCGATCAGTGGCGAGGCGGTGCCCATCTGGGTCGCCAACTTTGTACTGATGGCATACGGCTCCGGCGCGGTGATGTCCGTGCCGGCGCACGATCAACGTGATTATGAGTTTGCGAAAAACAACGGGCTGGCCATCAGGCAGGTTATTTATCCTGCCGGTGACGAACAGCTGGCAGACCTGGCAACGGCTGCGTTTGTTGACAAGGGCGTATTGAAAGATTCCGGTGAATTCACCGGGTTGACGTCGGTGCAGGCCTTTGCTGCGATTGGTGACTGGCTGGAACAGGCCGGCAAGGGCGCGCGCCAGGTGAATTACCGGCTGCGTGACTGGGGCGTGTCGCGGCAACGTTACTGGGGTTGTCCGATACCGGTGATTAACTGTGCGGCCTGCGGCCCGGTAGCGGTGCCGGAGGCCGATCTCCCGGTGTTGTTGCCGACGGACGTGACCGTGGACGCAACCGGTTCGCCCTTGAAAAAAATGGATGCGTTCATCAACACCGTCTGTCCTGAATGCGGTGGCAGGGCGGAACGCGAAACCGATACCTTTGATACCTTCTTCGAGTCTTCCTGGTATTTTGCGCGTTATACGTGCGCCGACAAGGATGATGGCATGCTTGATGAACGGGCCAACTACTGGTTGCCGGTGGACCAGTATGTCGGTGGTATTGAACATGCCGTGTTGCATTTGCTGTATGCGCGCTTCTTCAACAAGCTGCTGCGCGATGCAGGCCTGCTGCAAGCGGATGAACCGTTTACCTGTCTGCTGACGCAGGGCATGGTGCTGAAAGACGGCACCAAGATGTCCAAATCGAAGGGCAATACGGTCGATCCGCAGGGGTTGATTGACCGCTATGGTGCGGACACGGTGCGTCTGTTTACCATGTTTGCCGCGCCGCCCGAGCAGTCGCTGGAATGGGTGGATTCCGGTGTCGAGGGCGCTCACCGGTTTCTCAAACGACTGTGGAAATTGGCGTGTCAGCATGTTGCAGGGGGCGCCGCGGCGGCACTGCAAACGGCTGTCCTGAGTGCAACGCAGCGGGCGTTGCGGCAGAGTGTGCATGCCACGCTGGCCAAGGTCAGTGATGATGTCGGACGTCGCTATACCTTTAACACAGCCATTGCTGCCAACATGGAATTGTTGAATGAGCTGGCTCGTTTCGAGGACAGTTCAGAACAGGGCCGGGCCGTCGTGCAGGAAGCGCTGGAAGCGGTGGTGCTGATGCTGTCACCGATCGTGCCGCACATTACACACACATTGTGGGCAGCGCTGGGGCATGAGCAGGCGATCATCGAGTGTTGCTGGCCGCAGGTTGATCAGGCAGCGCTGGTGCAGGATTCCATACAGTTGGTGGTGCAGGTCAATGGCAAGGTGCGTGGCAAGATCAATGTGGCTGCCAATGCGGGCAAGGAAGACATTGAGGCGGCTGCAACCGGCGATGAGAATGTTCAGAAACACATCGTTGACAAGCCGCTGCGTAAAATTATTATCGTGCCCGGCAAGCTTGTGAACATCGTAATCTAGTGCTCTTTCAACCTGATAATAGCGTACGCTGAACTATATCAAGCCGAGCACCCAATTTATTTAATAGCCACGGAAGCACACGGGAAAAAACGGAAAAAAGTATTTTATGGCATTTATTCTTGTGTGTTTTTCCGTGGCAATCATAGCTGTCTTTATCAGATTGAGGCAGTACTGGCCCGGATGAATATCCTTATGATGTACAGATCGTTTTTCTGTTTGCTGGCCGCCTTTTTCATGGCGGCTGTTTCCGGCTGCGGGTTTCACCTCCGTGGCAGTGATGTTTTGCCTGCGGAAATGTCGGTAACCTATATACAGAGCGGCAATCCTTTCAATTCCCTGGTGGATGAATTCGCCGAGGCACTGAGGGCGCGTGGCGTGCAGGTAACGGAAAATCTTTCGGAGGCCACGGCGGTACTGCGTATTCTGGATGATGACAAGGGCCGGGAGGTGTTGTCAGTCAATACCTCCGGCAAGGTGCTGGAATACGAACTCAGTCAAACCGTCAGGTTTTCTGTGTCGACGGCGGAGAACCTGCCGGTGGTAGAGCCGCAAACTGTCAGCATGCGCCGTGCCTACTTGTACAAGAGCACTGATGTGCTGGGTAGTGAACGGGAGAAAGAGGCAGTGCGCAATACACTGCAGAAAAACCTGGTCAATATGGCCATGCTGAGGATTGCGGCAGCGGCCCGCTAGGCTGCATCCGCGTTTCATCAGGCCAGGCAGCATATGCAGTTAACCCCCGAAAAACTTGCTGCCCAGCTGTCGAGGCAACTGGCGCCCGTCTACTTCATCAGCGGCGATGAACCGCTGCGTGTCATGGAGGCGGCGGATGCTGTGCGTGCGGCGGCGCGTGGTCAGGGTTACGACGAGCGTGAAGTGCTGACGGTACAGGGCGGTTTTGACTGGGACAGCCTGTTGTCCGGGGCCGGTAATATGTCGCTGTTTTCCCGGCGTCGGATTATTGAGCTGCGTATGCCAACCGGGAAACCGGGTGTCGAAGGCGCCAGTGCGCTGCGTGCCTATACCGAACAACTTCCAGAGGACACCCTGCTGCTGGTGACGGCCGGCAAGCTGGACCCGGCGGCACGCAAAAGCAAATGGGTGCAGTTGCTGGACAAGGCGGGTGTGGTCATTTTTGTATGGCCCCTGAATGCGAGTGAATTTAATGGCTGGGTGCAACAGCGCATGAAGCAGCGTGGGCTTGCTGCCACGCCGGAAGCGATCGCCCTGCTGGCAGACCGGGTGGAAGGCAACCTGCTGGCCTGTATGCAGGAGATTGATAAATTGTATCTGTTGCGGGATGGCGGCACAGTCGATGCTGAAGCCATTATGTCGCTGGTCGGCGATAACGCCCGCTACGATGTGTATGGACTGGTCGATAGCGCCCTGTCTGGTGATGGTGCCCGCAGTGTACGTATATTGCAGGGCCTGTGCGCAGAAGGTGTTGCGCCGCAGATCGTGGTGTGGGCGCTGGCCCGTGAATTACGCCAGCTGGCGGCCATGGGGGCATTGGTCGCCGGTGGTCAGGGCGTGCAGCAGGTATTGACCCAGTACCGTATCTGGCCGGATGCCCGCAAAACGCTGGTCGGGAAGGCGCTGATGCGTCTGTCGGTCACAAAATGTCATGCCATGATACAGCGCTGTGCGTTGATTGACCGTGTCAGCAAGGGTCAGGCGGCGGGCAAGGTTCAGGATGAACTGTTACAATTAACGCTGGAGTTGTCCGGTACGCAAGTCTTGCCGGCATTGGCCTGAAGGTAACATCTTCCGTGAAGATGTGAATTGAAGACGTGATCACTATGAGTGCTGAAGCTGAAACACTGACTATCGATATTCCGAAATACATGCAATCTGTGGGTGAGCGCGCGCGCGCGGCTGCCCGGAAAACCGCGCGGGCAAATTCCGGTATGAAGGATGCGGCGCTGAGAGCGATTGCTGCGGCGATCGAGGCTGCCGCGTCCACATTGAAGACCGAAAATAAAAAAGACATGGCCGCCGGCAGGGAGCGTGGTCTTGATGCTGCACTGCTGGATCGCCTTGAACTCAATGATGCCCGCATTGCGCTGATGGCCGAGGGGCTGCGCGAGATTGCGCTGCTACCGGACCCGGTGGGCAGTATCTCGGAGATGAACTATCGTCCTTCCGGTATCCAGGTCGGTCGCATGCGCGTACCGCTGGGTGTCATCGGTATCATTTATGAGTCCCGTCCGAATGTAACTGCCGATGCCGCCGGCCTGTGTCTGAAAGCGGGTAACGCAGCCATTCTGCGTGGTGGCTCGGAAGCGATTCACTCCAACCAGGCCATCTCACGCTGCATTCACCAGGGGCTGGCAGAAGCAGGCATGCCGGCTGATGCCGTGCAGGTTGTTGCAACCACAGATCGTGCCGCGGTCGGTGAGCTGGTACGTATGCAGGCTTATGTCGATGTCATCGTGCCGCGGGGTGGCAAGGGTCTGATTGAACGCATCAGTGCCGAATCCACCATTCCGGTGATCAAGCACCTGCACGGTGTTTGTCATACCTATATTGATGATCTGGCCGATATCGACAAGGCCGTCAGGGTCGCCGTGAATGCCAAGACCCAGCGTTACGGCACCTGCAATACCATGGAGACCCTGCTGGTTGCGGCAGGTATTGCCAGGCAGGTGTTGCCGATACTGGCAGCGCAATACCGGGAGGCCGGTGTTGAACTGCGCGGCTGCGAGGCGACCCGCAGAATTCTTGATGATATTAATGCCGCCACTGAAGCCGACTGGCATGAAGAGTACCTGGCACCGATCCTGGCGATTCGCGTGGTCGATGACCTCGATGCCGCGATGGACCACATTGCCCGTTACGGCTCCAGTCATACCGATGCCATTATTACGGAGTCTTTGACGCGGGCGCAGCGTTTCCTGCATGAAGTGGATTCCAGCTCTGTCATGGTGAATGCGTCAAGCCGTTTTGCAGACGGTTTCGAATACGGTCTGGGTGCCGAAATCGGCATCAGCACGGACAAGCTGCACGTGCGCGGGCCGGTAGGTCTCGAAGGCCTGACAACACTGAAATATATAGTCATCGGCGACGGTCACATCCGCGGCTGATGTCTGCCTGTCCGGGAATATATTCATGATCGGACTTCTCGGTGGGTCTTTTGACCCGGTGCATTACGGGCACCTGCGTGCGGCGCTGGAAATACAGCAGTCTCTCTGTCTGGATGAAATACGTTTGCTTCCCTGTCACGTGCCACCACACCGGCCGCAGCCGCTGGCATCACCGCAGCAACGCGTTGCCATGTTGAAGGCTGCGGTAGCAGGCTATCCGGTATTTTCGGTTGATACTCGCGAGTTTGACCGCGACGGACCTTCCTATACGCTGGATACACTGTTATCGATACGCGCAGACATGGCGGGCACCAGCTTGTGTTTGCTGACAGGGATGGATGCATTCCTGGGACTGGCGAGCTGGCATCGCTGGCATGAGCTGCTGGACTACTGTCATATAATTGTTATGGATCGTCCGGGTGCGCGCTTGCCCGAGAAAGGTGAACTGGCTGACTTTATTCACCAGCATCGGGTCGTCGATGCCGGCAAGCTCGGCACACAGGCTAACGGCCTGCTGTTGTTCCATCCGGTCAGCCAGCTGGAAATATCCGCGACGGCTATTCGAAAACTCTTGGGTTCAGGCGGGAATGCAGGTTTTCTGTTGCCGGAGCGCGTTCTGGACATTATTCGCAATGAAGGTTTATATGGCACAGTTAATACCGATGATTAACAAACAAAATACCAATAACGAAGACAGTGATCGCCTGCTGGATATCGTACTGACAGCACTCGATGACATGAAGGGCGTGGATGTCAGGGTGATTGATGTCCGCGAACTGACCTCCATCACTGACCGGATGGTGGTTGTCAGCGGCACCTCAACCCGTCATGTGAAGGCACTGGCCGATTATGTCGTGTTACAGGCAAAAGAGCAGGGTTACAAGGCACTGGGTGTGGAAGGCGAGACGACTGCCGAATGGGTGCTGGTTGATCTGGCTGATGTTGTTGTGCATGTCATGATGCCCGAAATCCGGGATTTCTATGCGTTGGAAAAATTGTGGTCTGTCGGTGGCCGTAATAATGCCAGCGATAATACCAGTGATGATGCCAGCGCCTGAAAACTGTTGTTGAAGGGCCGGTGCTGTGCGGATCCACCTGATAGCCGTCGGTACACGCATGCCGGCCTGGGTGACAGCAGCATACCTGGAATACAGCAAACGATTGCCGCGTGAATGCAGTTTGCAACTGGTCGAGATTCCCCTCAGTAAACGTCGAAAATCCCTCTCCCCCGAGCAGGCAGCAGACGAGGAAGGGCAGCAAATGCTGGCCTCCACTCCAAAAGACTGCACGGTCATTGCCCTGGATGTCCTTGGCAAGGCCTGGTCAACAGCACAGTTGGCAGGACGTCTGCATGACTGGCTGGGTTCCGGGCGGGACGTGGCCCTGCTGGTTGGCGGTCCGGACGGTTTGTCATCGGCCTGCCTGGCGCGTGCCGACCTTAAATGGTCATTGTCCGCACTGACCTATCCCCATTCGCTGGTTCGTGTCGTGCTTGCCGAGCAGCTCTATCGTGCCTGGACGATTAACAGCGGGCATCCCTATCACCGATCATGACCGGGTTGACTGATGGATAACAGCATGCGGCAGACTGGCAATGCGGATGACCGGCAGGTGGATATTTACCTGGCGTCACAGTCGCCGCGTCGCCGGGAATTGCTGCAGCAGATCGGTGTCAGCTTTGAACTGTTACCCGTTGACATTGACGAGGGTCGGCTGATTGATGAGTCTCCCGAGGCCTGCGTACAACGGCTGGCACTGGAGAAGGCGCGGGTTGGCAGGGCCATGCTGCCCGCGGACACGTCGCAGCCGGTGATGGGTGCGGATACTATCGTCATCGCCGGGAGTGCGCTGCTGGGGAAGCCGGCCAATCGCGAGGATGCCATCGAGATGTTGCAGTTACTCTCCGGGCGTACCCACAGGGTCATCACTGCGGTGGCGCTGGCCGGGGATCACGAGCGCGCCTGTATCAGTACAAGTCACGTGACATTTCGTACGTTAACCAGGCGTGAATGTGAGGCATACTGGGACAGCGGTGAACCACGGGACAAGGCTGGCGCCTATGCCGTTCAGGGGCTGGCGGCCATGTTCATTACACGGCTGGAAGGCAGTTATTCGGGGGTGATGGGCTTGCCCTTGCAGGAAACGGCAGAACTGCTGAAGGAATTCGGGATAAGGCTTCTCTAGCCCGGGCCGGGGTGCGAGCTATAGGCACAAGCTGCACAGAACCGGTTTCTGAAACAGTTATAATCATAATCACAGGCTGATGTTTACGGACAGGGATATATGAGCGAAGAGATACTGATTAATGTAACGCCGCGGGAGACCCGGGTTGCGGTGGTTGAAAACGGGATGCTGCAAGAGGTATTTATCGAACGCGCCCAGCGCCGCGGCATCGTCGGCAAGATTTTTCGTGGCAAGGTTTGCCGGGTACTGCCCGGGATGCAGGCTGCCTTTGTAGATATCGGGCTGGAGCGGGCGGCGTTTTTGCATGCGTCGGATGTCGATCCGCGAAATCCGGAGGGCGACGCCGAGCGTAACAGTCATTCCGATATCAGCCAGTTGTTGCGCGAGGGTCAGGAAATTTCCGTACAGGTTATCAAGGACCCGCTGGGGACCAAGGGTGCACGTCTGACGACGCAAATCACCATTCCATCGCGTTACCTGGTATTCGTGCCTGACGTGGTCAATGTGGGGATCTCGCAAAAGATTGAAAATGACAGTGAACGGGTACGTCTGCGCGATATTATTCAGCTGTTCATGACCGATCAGGACGGTGGCGGTTATATCGCACGCACGGCAGCGGAAGGCGCAGACGCCGATGCGCTGCGTGCCGATATGCTGTTCCTGAGTAAATTATGGCAATCGGTGAAGGAAACGGAACAGATCGCGAAGCCTGGAACGGTTATTTATGATGATTTGCCGCTGACCGTTCGGGTGATGCGGGACATGCTGTACAGCGGTATTGAGAAGGTCCGCATCGATTCGAGGGAAAGCCACCAGCGTGCACAAGAGTTCTGCGCGCGCTTCATGCCTGAACTGGAAGCGCGCGTTGAGTACTACCCGGGTGACCGACCGATTTTCGATATCTACGGTGTTGAAGACGAAATCCAGAAGGCGCTGGATCGCAAGGTACAACTGAAATCCGGTGGTCACCTCATTATTGACCAGACCGAGGCGATGACCACGGCGGATGTGAACACCGGCGGTTATGTCGGCCATCGCAACCTGGAAGAGACCATATTCAAAACCAACCTCGAGGCTGCGCAGGCCATTGCCCGCCAGCTGCGCCTGCGCAACCTGGGCGGCATTATTATTATTGATTTTATTGATATGTCTGAGGAAGAGCACAAGCGCCAGGTGCTACGGGCGCTGGAGAAGTGCCTCGAGAAGGATCAGGCACGCACGCATATCACCCAGGTGTCCTCTCTGGGCCTGGTAGAAATGACGCGCAAGCGTACCCGGGAAAGCCTGGAACATGTGCTGTGCGAGACTTGTCCAACCTGTGGTGGTCGAGCCTCGCTGAAAACGCCGGAAACCGTCTGTTATGAGATATTTCGCGAAATTCTGCGTGAATCGCGACAGTATGATGCGCAAAAGCTGCTGGTGCTGGCGTCGCAGGAAGTCGTTGATGTGTTGCTTGACGAGGAGTCTGCCAGCCTTGCCGAGCTGGAAGTCTTTATCGGCAAGCCGATCAAGTTCCAGGTCGAGGCTCTTTATTCGCAGGAGCAATATGACGTTGTCCCTTTATAATACTGTTTGCCGACCTGCCCCGGGTCGTCACTGCCAGCCTGCCTGCTGGTTTCCCTGACCCGACACCCTGCCGGTAATGTTCAAGCGCACGCTTCATGCACTTTGGTTGTTGTGCGTGCTGTTGCTGTTCCTTGCAGCCGCGGTACTGACAACGGCGCGCTTGCTGGTGCCCGCATTAAGCCAGTACCGGCATGAAATAGAAAACGCTGCCAGTGAGGTCTTTCAGAAGCAGGTCAGTATCGGCCGAATGGAGGCGACCTGGCGCGGGCTGAATCCGGTTCTGAAACTGAAGCAGGTGGTGCTTGCCGAGCCTGGTTCTGACCGGGCAGACGCGCAGTCCGGTCTTGACATCAGGGAGATCTGGATCACGATTGATGCGCAACAGTTTCTCACTAATCAGCAAGTGAAGCCGGCGGCTATCGACATCATCGGTGCCGACCTGACAGTGATTCGTGATGCCGAGGGACAGTTTTATCTCGACAGGTTCAACGCTGACGGCAGTAGTGAATCAGGCCTCGATGAATTGATGGATATGACGAGCCTGTCTGTACACGACGTCAGCGTTACTTTCATCGATGAGCTCTATGACGAGCCGCCACTGCGCCTCTCTGCCATTGCCCTGTCGCTCAGCAATCAGGGCGACACGCATACCCTGACCGGTCACGCGCTGTTGCCGGGGGAAGTTGGTTATCGTGTCGATGTAGAGGCGGAGCTCTATGGTGACAGTCATAAGCCCGCCTCATGGCAGGGACAGCTGTATGCCAAGGGGCAATCGCTCAGCTTCCCTGCCATAGCCGAGCGCTATTTGCCTGCCGGTATCTCGCTGCAGGGTGTCGCCGATATTCGCTTGTGGGCCAGTGTGGCAGCACTTCAAGTGCAAGCATTCAGTGGGGAGCTGGATACCCATGATCTGACAGTCACGCACCTGAAGGAAGCGCAGCAATACGTCTTCAGGGCAGATCAGCTGCAGGGCCAGTTTGGCTGGCGGCAGAACGAGGAAGGCTGGCAATTTGCCCTGCAGCAACTGCTGGTCCGGCAGGGAGAGCGTACCTGGAAAACGGAAGCGCTGTCGCTGGCCGGACATCACCACGAGCAGGGCAGTCATATAAAGGGTGTTTCGGCGCTGATCGAACTGGACGGACTGGGGGCATTGCTATCCATTGCCCCGGGGCTTGAACCTGAAGCGCGGGTATTTCTGGCAGAGCTGCATCCTCGCGGTCTCATCCAGGATCTCACATTTAGTGTCTCCAGCGAAGCGGGGGTGACACGTGTTGACCGCTTCTCAGCGCGTTTTGCCGGGCTCGGCACAGGCGAAGTCGGTGGGTTCACGGTCATTAGCGGTCTGGACGGAACGCTTGCCGGTAGCCTGGAGGCCGGTACGCTGACGCTGGATACCCAAAATGCCAGTATCTACGATACCCGGCTGTTTCGTCAGGCCTTGCCGATTGAACGGGCGCAGGGAGCGCTTCACTGGTTGCTGCAAGACGGGCATTTTGAGGTGAGGGCGGATAACCTGACGATCAGCAACCAGGATCTTTCCCTGGCTGCAAGGGTTACGGTTGATGTGCCTGCTGAATCCGGCGCGCCATCAATCAATCTGGATTTGGCGGTGGAGAGGTTGGATGTCGGACGTGTGCATGCCTACTTGCCGGTAACGAAATTATCACCGACGGCCGTGGCCTGGCTGGACAGCAGCTTGAAGGGCGGCACAGTCACCCATGGCAGCGTCGTGATCAATGGTCGCTTTGACCAGTTACCGTTTGATAATGGTGAAGGGATACTTGAGGTGCGCTTACCGGTAACCGATGCCGTGCTGAATTTCGATCCCGGTTGGTCACCGTTGCTGGGTATCGATGCGCAGGTGAATTTCAGCGGACGTTCGATGGATATCCTTGGCGACAGGGCAACGATGCGGAGCGCTTCGCTGGAAAATATCCGTGTGCAAATTCAGGATCTCGCCAAGCC
>JAQBDO010000098.1:0-2905 GCA_032124375.1 Gammaproteobacteria bacterium | reverse complement strand
CACAGTGCCGCGACGTGGTCTTCCGGCTCGGAAATGCCGTCCTGCAACACAAAACCAAACCTCTGCAGCTCACTGCGCAACGAGGCTAGCACCTTTTCCATAAGAAAACCATGGATATAGAAGGAGGCATAGGGCAGCAGCTCACCACGACCCAAGCCTATGAACAAACTGAAATATTCATCGCCGAGCCGGGATACATCGGTGTCTTTTGCGGCGGACCGCACTGCCTGCCACGCCGCTGCCATGGGATTGGCATTCGGATCGCCGGCATCGGTCTGCTGCAACAGTTCAAGCACCCCCTCATCTGGCGGACCGGCCAGCAAGGTGCCCAGTAACAGGTAGATTTCAGCGCGTGCCGCATCACCGGCTTCAACAGCAGGCCCGACCGGCAGCGCGTCTTGCTCAGTCATGATGCCCGTCCGGTGGTGAAAGGATCGACCTTGATCTGTGCAACACTGCTCTCATCGCCATAGATATCGTTGACCCGACAATCCTCGCACATTTTAATGCGTTCCAGTGCGGCCCCCTGGAACATGGCATGAGCCCGCATTTTTTTTGTAATATTTTCAATCATACCGCGGCTGGCAAACGGTTTGCCGCAGACGATGCAGGCAAACGGCTGCTCTGCATACAGAATGCGCCGGGTATTGCGGCGGGGAAAGTCATACAGGTAACGCGGCGAGATGGCGATGGCATCTTCCGGGCAGGTGCGGCAACACAGGCCACACTGCACACAATTGGCCTCTATAAATCCAAGTTGCGGTGTCTCATCACCGGCAGACAGGGCGTTGGCCGGACACTGGGATACGCAGGCCATGCACAGGGTGCAACGTGCCTGGTCGAGTAACACTTCACCGAAGGGCGCACCCGTTGGCAATGTTATCAGCGGGCGTGTCTGCGTTGCGGCGGTCGCAAACAAATGTTCCACCGCCAGACGGATCACCGTGCGCTTTTCATCCAAACCGGCAAAACCGGCAGGCTGCTGATGTTGGATGACTGGTATTTCTTTAATACTATCAATCAGATATGAGTTCTGCAGGTCCGTATGGTACAGCGCAGCGGCGTCATAGCCCATGCCCTCCAGCAGCGCATGGGCGACATCCAGTTGCGCCTTGATCTCGCGGACAACGGATGCCGGTGCACCGGGCGTACCCAGCAACACCACGGCGGACGCACCATAGGCCAGCGCTGACAACCAGGTGTCCATGCCGGCACTGCCGAGCTCTTCCAGCGCAACCGGCAGAACATGTTCCGGCAGTTGCGCGGCAACATCCATGACAACATCATGTCCCGCCTCACTATCATGGAACAGCAATATCGGATCGGTACCGCCGTTATCACGGTAGGCCTTCAGCATGGCGCGTAACCGGTTAAGACTGTCACCCAGTCGTGGGTAGCTGTAGCTGATGGCGCCCGTCGGACAGGCCGTTGCACAGCTGCCGGCACCCTGGCACAGGCCGGCGTTCACCTCGATGGTGTTAATCAGTGATGAGATCGCATCGGTCGGACAGGCGTCAAGGCAACGGGTACAGGCGGTCATGCCGCTGCGGCCATGTGCACAGATGCTGGCGTTGTAACTGAAGAACTGTGGCTTCTCGAACTCGCCAACCAGTGCAGGAATTTCTTCCAGCGCCCGTTGCAATGCCGTCGCATCGTCAGCGGGTGCAAAGTATCCGGGTGGCAGCAGTTCGCTGCTGATAAAGGCCGGTGTCGTCAGGTCCAGCACCAGATCAAAGACCTGTCGACCCCGGGTAAGTTCGTTGAGGATCGCAGCACTGCCTTTGCCGGCGAGTGTTAACTGAAAGGCGCCGAGGTAGCCGGCCAACCCGGAGACCGTCGCGGTCAATACCGTGAAGCCGCCCTGCTCGCGCCTGCCGACTGTGGTCATCCGGGGCTCGGCAACCAGGAGCGTACAACGGATATCTTCCTGTTGCTGACACTGTTGTGCAGCGGCCAGCGCCTGCGCTGCCTCGCCAATAATCAGCAGGCTGCCTGCCGAGGCATAGGGCACGATAGCAACGGGGACTGTTTCAGCCGTAGCGGCAACAGCGAGTGCCGCTGCGCGCGCCCTACCGTTGGGGGTATTAGTGGCAAGATTCAACAAATCGTATCAGCCCTTGTATTTTCATTGCAGGAGTGCATCTTGTGCGCGATTGGGCCTAGATAGCAGTGATCGCGCACGAGATGCGCTCCTACAGTGACTCCTCGGCATCATCATCCACGTCTGCATCGTTTTCTGCAACAGCATCTGCCGGCGATACAGCCACTTCTTCCGCAGCAGGTTGTAGCTCTTCCGCGGAGGCGGCCTTTGCTTCCAGCTCGCGCTTGAGCATACGCTTCATTTCCTGCGTTACCATGCCACCCAGACCCGCGAACCGGGTGTAATCCTCATCGTAATCATTCAGGCCATCGGTAATGTTGAAGGCCGGCAGGTGAAACAGTTTGCGTAACGCCATGGTACGTAGCTGCTCGCTGACGCCGGGCGACATAAAGACAGCATAATCACTGTGCTGGTCGAGTGACTCGAGCGGCGGCATATCGGCATCAGTCAACTGCGGTGGCAGCTCAGCCCCGGCTGAGGCCGCGTCTGCATCGGACAGCTCGGTCGAAGTCGACGCCGACAGAGGCTCGACATCGGTTTCGCCCTTGCGGGCCGCCGTTTTCCGCCGTGACCAGCGTTCCAGAAACACACCTTCCGGCGTATCCTTCAGGGCGTTACTGTCCTCAGTGTCGCTCACGGTCTGTCTCCTTCCAGTCAACCCGCTTGCGCTTCTTCTTTTGCTCCGGCACATAGTTCTCCAGAACATAGTGTTCCAGCCAGCGGTACAACTCGGCCGGCATCTCGACGCGCTCCACCCGCTGGTCAGTCTCCATATAGGTAGTGGCTTCAGAGTAACTCAGGGTA
>JAQBDO010000097.1:0-2684 GCA_032124375.1 Gammaproteobacteria bacterium | reverse complement strand
GTTTGTCGATGCCGGCAATGCCTTCGACGATACCTTCATTGATGCAAAAACCGGTGTCGGACTGGGGATCCGCTGGCGCTCGCCAGTTGGCCCGATCCGACTCGACTTCGCCCACCCGCTGGACAACAGCGACGAGCTGTTCCGGGTGCACTTCGTGATGGGCCCGGAACTCTAGTGCTCTTTCAAGCTGATAATAACGTATGCAGAACAATATTTAAGTTGAACATCAAATTTATTTAATAGCCACGGAAGCACACGGAAAAACACGGAAAAAAGTATTTTATGGCATTTATTCTTCCGTGTTTTTCCGTGTGCTTCCGTGGCTATTAAATAAATTGGGTGCCCAGCTTAACAGGGCTCGGCATACGTCATTATCAGGTTTGAAGGGTACTAGCGGGCCAGCACCAGTTCGAGAACGAATTTACTGCCGAAATAGGCGAGCATCAGGAAGATAAAGCCGCCAATGGTCCAGCGAATAGCGGTGCGGCCGCGCCAGCCAAAGCGCCAGCGGCCCCACAGCAGCACAGCGAATACTGCCCAGGCAATGATGGAGAGCGTGGTCTTGTGTACCAGGCGTTGCGCGAAGATATCTTCAAGAAACAGTGCGCCCGTGACCAGCGCCAGTGTCAGCAGCGCAAAGCCGGTGGCGATCATCTGGAACAGCAGCGATTCCATCGTTTGTAACGGCGGTAGTGCGCGGATGAAACCGCCCGGGCTGCGGTTGCGCAGGTGGCTGTCCTGGATGGCAAGCAGGATTGCCTGTAGTACCGCCAGTCCGAGTATGCTGTAGGCCAGTAGCGAGGTCAGTATATGGCTGGTCAGCTGCCAGGCGCTGGCGCTGGTAATGATGTGCGGTGCCGGGTAGAGCATTGTCAGCCCGATGCTAAGGGCGGCTAATGGGAACACCGCGATACCCAGATTCTCTACCGGTTCGACGTATGCAGCCAGCAGTAACAGCAGGGCAGCCGTCATGGCGACCAGCGAGGCTGCATGGAAGATGCCCAGGTTGAGCCCGTTGGGTGTCAGCAGGGAGGGATATAGCAAGCTGCCATGGATGACGACCGCGGCGAGCCCGACCATAAGCGTTTGTTCGCGCAGACAACCACCGTCGATGCCGCGCAGCAGTATCGCCGTCAGTAGTGCGGCGGCCAGTAAATACAGGGCAATGGCGAGAAGTCCGGATAGCATGGGCGGCATCATGACATAACTGTCGCGGGCATTGAAGGGTTCCGGATGATGATGTTAATCAATATACCGGCCACGCCGGGCGGCCGTATTTTTTGGCATTAGCCGTTATAATAGCCTGCAAGCAATGACACAAACACCGGATCGGAGTCTCTACCATGTTTGACAATCTGACTGAACGGCTCTCAAAAACCATCAAAAACCTGCGTGGTCAGGGGCGCTTGACGGAGGAGAATATCAGGGACGCGCTGCGCGATGTGCGTATGGCCCTGCTTGAAGGCGATGTCGCTTTGCCGGTTGTCAAGGATTTCATTGAGCGCGTGCGCGAACGTGCCATGGGGCAGGAGGTCACCAGGAGCCTGTCGCCGGGGCAGCTGCTGGTAAAGGTTGTTAATGATGAGCTCGTCCACATGATGGGCGATGTCAACGATGCGTTGAACCTGAATGTGCCGCCCCCGGCGGTGATCTTGATGGCCGGTCTGCAGGGTTCTGGCAAGACCACCAGCAGCGCCAAGCTGGCGCGTATGCTGAAAGAACGGCACAAGAAAAGTGTGCTGCTGGCCAGTTGTGATATCTATCGACCGGCCGCTATTGAACAGCTTGAAACGCTGGCGGGCGAGGTCGAAGCGGAATTTTTTCCCAGCAGTACCGATCAGGATCCGGTCAGGATTGCGATGGATGCCGTCACCCATGCACGCAAGCATCATCTGGACGTGGTGATTATTGATACCGCAGGCCGGTTGCATATCGACGCTGAAATGATGGCGGAGATCAGCCACTTGCATGCGGCCGTGGATCCCGTGGAAACCCTGTTTGTGGTTGATAGTATGACCGGCCAGGACGCGGCGAATACTGCGCGTACCTTTAATGAGGCGTTGCCGTTGACGGGTGTGATACTGACCAAGACCGACGGTGATGCGCGTGGTGGCGCTGCCCTGTCAATTCGTGCGATCACCGGCAAGCCCATCAAGTTTATCGGTGTTGGCGAGAAGACGGCGGCACTGGAACCATTTCATCCAGATCGAATTGCCTCGCGCATACTGGGTATGGGTGATGTGCTCAGCCTGGTTGAAGAAGCCGAGCAAAAGATCGACAGGGAACAGGTGGCCAAGCTTGCCAGCAAGATTTCCAGGGGCAAGGGCTTTGACATGAACGATTTCAGGGAACAGCTCGAACAGATGCTCAATATGGGTGGTCTGGCCGGGCTGATGGACAAATTGCCCGGCATGGGCAATATGCCCAAAAACGCCATGATGGATGACAAACAGGTGCATCACATGAAGGCGATGATCAATTCCATGACGGCTCAGGAACGCAGTTTTCCTGCCATTATCAAGGGCTCACGTCGCAAACGTATTGCTGCCGGTTCCGGTACCCAGGTACAGGATGTCAACCGCCTGCTCAAGCAGCATCTGCAAATGCAAAAAATGATGAAGAAAATGTCCAAGGGCGGTATGGGAAAAATGATGCGTGGTATGCAAGGTCTGAAGGGGATGGGG
>JAQBDO010000096.1:0-6557 GCA_032124375.1 Gammaproteobacteria bacterium | reverse complement strand
CCGCCGGATGCAATGACTGGTAAAGATGTGCCACGCGTGAATTGTTGCGGTCGACAGCCAGCAGGTACTGTGTCAGATCATTGGTGCCAATAGAAAAGTAGTCCACACGTTTCGCCATGGCGCCGACCTGATACGCGGCCGAGGGAACTTCAATCATGATACCGATAGGCGGTCGTATAACCGCCTCCCCTTCCTCACGCAACTCATCCAGCGCCTGGTCAATCAGCGTAATGGCGAGATCCAGCTCCGACACTGTCGAGATCATCGGTAACAGAATAGTCAGGTTATCCAGACCAACACTGGCGCGCAGCATGGCGCGTATCTGGGTCAGAAATATTTCCGGGTGATCCAGTGAAATACGGATCCCGCGCCAGCCAAGGAACGGGTTGTCTTCCTTGACAGGGAAATAGGGAAGCATCTTGTCGCCACCCACATCCAGGGTGCGCAAGGTCACCGGCCGCGGCGCGAACGCTTCCAGTGCCTTGCGATATATGCGCAGCTGTTCTTCTTCACCGGGAAATCGCGGCTGCATCAGAAACGGGATCTCGGTACGGTACAGGCCAACACCATCGCCCTCGGCATGCACCTCTGTTTCGACACCGGTGACCAGGCCGACATTCAGATAGAGCGGGACGATCACGCCATCCGGCGTCACAGAGTCCTGGCCTGCCACGTGCTTTAGGACTTCAGTCAGATGGCTTTCTTCTGTTTGCAGCCGCGCAAATTCCTCGAGCACCAGCGCAGAAGGATTGACGAACACATCACCCCGGTATCCGTCAGCAATAATCTTCTGGCCTTCCAGTCGGGCAACAGACAGATCACTGACGCCCATGACTGCCGGGATGCCCATAGCCTGCGCCAGAATGGCAACATGCGAGGCACTCGAGCCGCTGGCCGACACAATACCAGCCAGGTTTTCCTGCGGAATTTCCGCCAGTTGACCCGCACTGATGTCATCACCAACCAGCACCGTCTGCTTATAGACCACGACTTTGGCCGGCCGGTCGCTCTGCATATGCGTCAGGATCCTGCGACCAAGATCGCGGATATCACTGGCGCGTTCGCGCAGGTAGGAATCCGCCATGGCATCGAACACCTGCACGTGTTCCGCAATCGTGTCTCGCAGTGCGCCCGGCGCCCAGTTTCCCTTGCAGATGCGCTCGATGGTCTCACCCACCAGGCTGTCGCCATCCAGCATCATCAACAGAGCATCAAACAGTGCGAGCTCTTCAGCCGGCAAAACAGCTGACATGCGGTTGGCATAAGCGCGCAGATCATCCTGCACTGCGGTCACCGCCTCTCTGAAATCTTTTATCTCTTTTTCGACATTCTCGACCACACGGTCAGGAACCGCCTCGAGGTTGGCCGGCGGATAAACCACCATAATCCTGCCGATCGCGACACCGGGCGCGCCCGGCAGGCCGCTGAGCAAGGCCGTCATGCGGTCAGGGGATACCACCGCAGAAAGCTGGCCACTGGCACCGGCATGCGTAATGGCACCGGCAAGTTGTGCTGCCAGCGTTACCAGAAAGGCCTCCTCTTCCTCGGCAAACTTGCGCAATTGCCGCGACCTGACAACCAGCACACCCAGCACCTCGCCATACTGAATAATCGGCACACCGAGAAAGCCATGATAGGGTTCCTCGCCGGTTTCGCTGGTAAAACGATAGCGCGGATGGCGCGGCCCATCTTCCAGATTCAGCGGTTCTTCACGCTTGCCGACCACGCCAACCAGACCTTCATCCAGGTTGAAACGTACATGGCCGACGGCGTCCTTGCGCAGACCTTCTGTTGCGCTCAATACATACTGCTGCTCTTCAACATTCAGCAGATAAACCGATGCCACATCAACACCCACCGACTCGCGCACACGCTGGACAATAATCTCCAGCGCACGGTCCAGATCAGGCGCGGTGTTTACTTCCTGAATAATCCGTCTCAGGGTATCGAGCATGCGAACAGCTCCAATAACTGCCGGTGAATAATCTGCAACAGTGACAACCCGTGCAGCGCTATAAATCTGAAGGGCCCGGAACGAACACGCGTTTTTACTTCTTCTTCTTTGCGAGCCCCGGCACGCCCTCGGGAAACAGTAACGGCGCCAGTTCGTCCAGCGCCTTGCGGTAAACATTGCGTTTGAACGCCACCACTTCATTCAGCGGATGCCAGTAGTCCACCCAGCGCCAGCAGTCAAACTCCGGCTTGTCACTTTGATCAAGACAAATCGTCTTCTCGGGACACAACATGCGCAACAGAAACCACACCTGCTTCTGTCCGATACATACCGGTGTCGATGAACGACGGACGTACTGGCGCGGCAAGCGATAACGCAGCCAGCCACGGGTTGCACCAATCAATTCGACATGTTCCGGTTGTAAACCGACTTCTTCCGAGAGTTCACGGTACATGGCCTCGGCCGGTGTTTCATCCGAACGCATACCGCCCTGCGGAAACTGCCAGGCATTCTGGCCGATGCGACGGGCCCATAGCAGCCGCCCCCCCGGGCCTGACAGTATTATGCCTACATTCGGCCTAAATCCATCTGGATCAATCACTTGCAAAACCCTTCTTGCATTTCTAAATTAAAATCATTCTCCCATAGCTGCAGGTCAGGAGCAAACCGAACATACGCAAGCGGTCACGTCGTTTTTATCCTTTCGTGTATGCTTGGCGATGTTTTATGCAGGAGCAACAACTGTGAGCATTGCACTTTTTGATCTCGACAACACCTTGATCGCCGGTGACAGCGACTACCTGTGGGGCTGCTTTTTGGTCGAACAGGGCATAGTTGACGGCGCCATCTACGAGCGCGAGAACCGGCGCTTTTATGACCAATACAGGGTCGGTGAACTGGACATCCATGAGTTTCTTGATTTCCAGCTGCGCCCCCTGGCCGAACACAGCATGGACACCCTGCAGCAATGGCACAGCCAGTATCTGCAAGAGAAGATCATCCCTATCCTGTTGCCAAAAGCACAGGCACTGGTCGACAGGCATCGGCAACAGGGCGACACGCTGGTGGTTATTACTGCAACCAATCGGTTTATCACTGCTCCCATCGTGGAGCTGTATGGCATTCAGCACTTGCTTGCCACTGAACCGGAAATCATCAATGGCGCGTACACGGGCAGCATAACCGGCACACCCTGCTTTCAGGCTGGCAAGGTGGAACAACTGTCCGGCTGGCTGCAACAGAATCAGCTATCACTTGATGACAGCTGGTTCTACAGTGACTCGCACAACGATTTGCCCTTGCTCGGCAAGGTAACCCACCCGGTCGCAGTTGACCCGGATGAAATCCTGGCACAACACGCCAAAGATCATGACTGGCCAAGCATCAGTTTACGCTGAGGGAGTGCCTGCCCCACTGTTGCAGGCAACCATCAATTAACTGCCTGGAAAGATATTTGTCATGCGCACGACCGTCCTGTTCTCTACATTATTGCTGCTGACAGTTGCCAGCCTGTTGTTCAGTCTGGCAAGCGGCAGTGTTGCCGTTTCCTGGCAGGAACTGCTGGCGATCTTTACCCATGTGGATAGCGGCAATGGTCTGGCGGAACAGGTGGTCATGGAATTACGCTGGCCGCGGGCAGCGGCGGCCTTCACAACCGGCGCACTGCTGGCACTGGCAGGCGGGTTAATGCAGGTGTTGTTACGCAATCCGCTGGCGGACCCCTATGTGCTGGGCGTTTCCGGCGGCGCTGCAACCGGTGCACTGCTGGCCATGCTGGCCGGCCTCGGTAGTCTCTGGCTGCACAGTGCCGCCTTCAGTGGCGCACTGCTGTCCATGCTGCTAGTGTTCGGACTGTCACACGGCAGTGGCAGCTGGACTACCAGTCGCCTGTTACTGACCGGCATCGTTATCGCGGCCGGCTGGGGCGCGGCCATTGGCCTGTTACTGGCGCTCAGCCCGGAACAGGGACTGCGCGGCATGCTGTTCTGGCTAATGGGTGATCTTTCCAACACACCCTTTCCGAGCGGCAGCCTTCCGGTACTGCTTGTCGGGCTGCTTGCCGCCGTTGCCATCGGCCGCGCACTGAACATCCTGGCGCATGGTGAGCGCACCGCTGGCGCACTCGGCATTAACGTCAGGGCATTACGCCGTTTCATCTACCTGCTGGCCTCGCTGTTAACCGCAACGGCGGTAACACTGGCTGGCAGTATTGGCTTCATCGGCCTGATAGTGCCACACATGTTGCGTCTGCTCGGCCTGCGCGATCACCGCCTGTTGTTACCGGCAGCCGTATTACTGGGTGGCAGCCTGCTGGTGGTTGCTGACACGCTGGCGCGCACCCTGCTCGCACCCCGGCAACTTCCGGTCGGCATACTGACGGCACTGATCGGTGTGCCGGTCTTCCTGATGCTACTGCACCACAGCCGCAACCTGTATGGCGAGGAACGCTGAACCGCCATGTCATTGCTGGCAACACAGGCACTGCACATCACCATCGGCAGCACGACGGTCTGCAGCGATCTTGAAATAACCATCAACAGCGGTGAACGCTGGTGTGTACTGGGACGCAACGGCACCGGTAAAACCACACTGTTGCATACACTTGCCGGCTTGCGTCCGGCGGACGCTGGCGACATCACCCTGAACGACCAGCCGCTGTCGCGTTTGGCACGCAAGCTGGTCGCACAACATCTCGGCTTGCTATTCCAGGATCATGCTGATGCCTTCCCCGCCACTGTGCTGGAAACCGTACTCACCGGCCGCCACCCCTGGCTCGGACCACTGCAATGGGAAAGCAGCCAGGACCTTGCCATTGCAAGAAATACACTGCACGCCGTTAATATGTGCGACATGGAAGATCGCATGGTGAATACCCTGTCCGGTGGCGAACGGCGACGCGTGGGCATTGCCTGCCTGCTGGCACAGCAAACGCCATTGCTACTGCTCGATGAGCCAACCAACCATCTCGACATTCATCATCAAATAAGCATGCTGAACCTGCTGCAGGAACATGGCACACAGAACGACAAGGCGCTGTTGCTGGTGATGCATGACCTCAACCTGGCGGTGCGATACTGTAATCGATTCCTGCTGCTGTTTGGCGATGGCAAGACGCTACAGGGTACTGCCGAGGCCGTCCTGACACAGGCAAACCTCGAGCGCCTGTATCAGCACCCGCTACTGGCAGTACCGGGTCCGCAGGGCATGGTCTGGCTACCGCGGTAGCTTGCGAACAGGAACGGCAGTGAAAATATTTATTGAAGGCCCCTGTTGGACAGGCCAGTGGACAGAGATCGTTGCTGACGCCCTGCAACAGGCAGGACACAGCGTTGCGATTAATTACCACAATCGGAAAACCCTGTGCGACCGCCTTGTGCTGGCGGGCAGCATTTTGCTACCGGGAGAAAGCCGAAAGACCGCCTGGATAAAACGCCATCGCAGGCAATTGCTGAAAGCCATGTCTCATGAGCCATGGGATATTCTGCTCAGCATCCAGGGTACGGTGGACCAGCAGACAGTACAGTTATGCCGCCAACGCTCGCCCGAGCTGAAGGTGTTCTTCTGGTGGGGCGACATCCTTACGGAACAGGCACGCACACGCATCGGCCATGCCGCTGAATTTTCCGAGCGGCTGCTGGTTTCCTCCAGAGGGATTTTTGCCCGGCTCAGCCCTGTTTATCCTGATCAGATACACTACTTACCCTTCGGCGTATCACGCCGCTTTCATAGCGTTAACAACATCTCTGCACGGGACCGGCAACGATTTTCTTCCGCGGTCGCCTTTGTCGGCACCTGTTACCCGGAACGTTGTGAACTGATCCGTTACCTGAACACCCAACTCGATGTCCCGGTAAACGTATGGGGACGTGGCTGGCGACACTGCAGGGGGATTCGAAGTCACGGCGCGCTATCGCTCGCAGACAGCCTGAAGGTACATGCCTGCTCCAGGATCTCGCTCAACCTGCAGCACGCCGATACCAGCAACGGCTTCAATATGAGGTTTTACGAGATACCCGCCGCCGGTGGTTTTCAAATGTGTGACTGGCAACCACTGCTGGAAGAAACCAGCCTGGGCAAACAAACAATTGCCTGCCGCTCATTTGCAGAGTTCGCCGAAAAAACCAGCTACTTCCTCACGCACGAACTGGAACGCAAACAAATCATCGCGACAGCATCGCAAACCGTTTTTACCACAGAAGATTACACCTCAAGGCTCGCCGGGGTTTTTAACCCCCCATCCTGACCAGCCAACATCCACACCTGCGCAGGCCCGGTAAAGGAACAAAGTGACGTACCCGGCAGCACCCCGAAAACAACGCCTGTTGGGTACGCTGCGCTTTACCCAACCTACAGAATATTTCACAACGTCCTCTGTAGCAGGACCAACTGCAGGTCGGGTAAAGGAGCAACGCGACGTGCCCGACAGCACCCTCCCAGGCAGCAAAGTCTGCCGTTACAGACTTCCCTTGACAGCTGCCGACGTGCGCCTTAGAGTCGTCCCTCCTTTGTTTCAGGTGTCCCACGGATCATCGTCCACGGGATTAAACGGGAAGCCGGTGCGTCACTAATGACAATCCCGGCGCTGCCCCCGCAACGGTAAGCG
>JAQBDO010000095.1:0-3892 GCA_032124375.1 Gammaproteobacteria bacterium | reverse complement strand
TTATACGTAATTCATGATGTTAAGGTTATTAGTAGATAATAATCTACTACACGAGCATGTCGTTACAATCCAGTCACTGCGCTCAAGCCAGGCTGTGAATAAATTTCCATGAAATTTTATTGGGATATAGAATTAATTAATAACCAATAAGAAATCAGGAATGCTTCCTCGCGCTACAGATTATCTCCGCAGGGTAAAACAGGCACCCAATCTGCATTTGACACTTGCACAAAAAAGCCCCCGAAGGACACCAGATATTACTGCTAATCATGTAGTATCAGCACCCTGTGCAGTAACGAAATACATTGCGGAGAATTAATGCCCATAACCAAGACCAATCTTATTGCTACCGCAGTCCTTGCGGTTTCAATGGCTGGAACTGTCCAGGCGATGCCGGCAACCGGAAACGATTTGATGCAGGTTTGCATCGCCGCGCCCGACGGTTTTTGTGCTGGCTATGTCGCAGGGGTAATAGATACGTCATATGCACTGTTTTGTTTCCCTCCCGAAACAACCAAAAGGCAGATAATAAACATCACTGTGATGTATCTGCACGACCACCCGGAAAAGCTGCACCTGCTCGCTCCCGGCCTGGTAATGAAGGCAATGATAGCTGCGTTTCCGTGCAAGGATGTCAGGTAGTCAGCGCTAAATCGAATTTAACAACTGGTAGCATTTCGGGTATAGGCGTCTATTCTCTGAAGCGGCTTTCCAGGAGAAAATCATGAAAAAACATTTATCTCTATTTGTTGTATTCCTGTTTGTGCTGACGAGTCAGACAGCACAGGCCTGCGATCCGGAACAGGATGGCTGCCTGGGCTGTAACGACGAACAGCTGCCTGTTTGCCTGCAGCTGCTTGTCCAGGAAATTTGTCAGTCCTCCGTCAATCCACCCCGCTGTGATAACGCCCGCGTATACGATGATGTAGAACGACATATTCTGACCAGCACCGGTAGCCATATGTCTCACGTACGCGCCATGTTTCGCAATCCCCGCAAGTACCAGCTGCACTGAAGCCGGATGGGCTCGGTGGCCTATTGGCGACAGATCACCCGCCAATCGTTAGTGAATACTGTCCCGGCACCCGAACGACACTCTCACTCCCCCAGCACTTCCTGCAGAGGCATGCCGATAGCGCCGGAGGGTGGTTTCATGCCGAGATATGCAGCGAGTGTAGGTGCGATGTCATAGGGCGTGACGGGACGACTCACCGTCACAGCCGGCAAGCCAGCCCCGGCAAAGATCACCGGCACGAAGGTGTCATAACGCCAGGGTGAACCATGGGTCGATGCGACTATCAAACCGTCGAAGTCGTTAATGAAGACATTGGGCTCGAACACCAGATAGATATCGCCGGAGCGCTTCGGATGAAAGTTCTGCAAAATCGAGCGCGTCATCAATGTGTTGGGCAGACTGTTCGTGCGCAGTGCCGTACTGGATACCGCGTAGGCCACGCCGTTGAACTTCAGCAGTTCCCCGGCGACGGCTTGCTCCACCTCCGCCTGGTCCAGCCCCTTCTCCCGTATCAGGTCATTGTTGAGATACAGGTAGGGCTGGAAGAAGGCCTTGATCAGTTCATCGCCAATGCCGAACTGCTTCTTCAGGGCGGTGATGGCCGGCGTTTTGTCCAGCGCTTTGGTATCGAAGTAATGTGCATTGTCGATGCCGAGTTCGTGCAGATGCCCCGGCACTTCCGGCTGACCGTGATCGGCAGACAAAACGATCAGGGTGTTTTTTAGTCCAACCTCTTTATCGATGAAGGCAAACAGATCAGCCAGCGTCCGGTCCAGACGCGCCAGGTTGTCTTCAGTCTCCAGGCTGGAGGCGCCGAACAGATGACCAACATAATCGGTGGATGAAAAGCTGATGGCGAGATAGTCAGGTACATCGTCCTCGCCAAGCTGCTCGTTTAGCAGCAGGGTCTTGGCGAAATCCAGAGTCAATTCGTCACCGGCAGGGCTCAGGGTGAGCCTTGTGGTGAAGTATTTATCATCAGCCTTGCCATAGGGGTGAGGAAAGGTTCGGCCGTAACCAGGGAAGTCGGTTTCATATTCGCGGTCATCCGCATTGCCAAACAGATACCTTGCCTGTGGATACGTCAGGGTCCAGGACTTGTCTGCATAGTCTGCAGCCGGCCTGCGCACGTTCCAGTCATTGACCCAACCGGGATACTGCTTGTAGTAATAATCGCTGGTGACGAACTCGCCGCTGGCCTTGGAAAACCAGAAAGCCTTGCCAGCATGCCCGGCCAGCGAAACCGCGCCACGGTCCTTGACCGATACAGCGAAGATCTTCGATCGCCCGGAAAAATGGATGGCCATCTCGTCACTAAAGGTGGAGCTCAGGATATTATTCGGCGAACGACCATCCACCCTGGCCGCTTTCTGGGTCGGGTCAATCTCGGTCTTGCTATCCACGTCGGCACCGACGGTGAGCAGGTGATAGTCAGGATCCTCGATATTGTATACCAGGCGGTCCTTTTCACGGTCGAACCATACGTTGGCAACCATACCGTGGGCAGCAGGAACGGTGCCGGTGGCCAGCGATGCGTGACCCACAATGGTCTCGGTATTGGCGTGTTGGTAATTAGCGTCGGTGTAGCGGACACCCTGTTCCATCAGATAACGAAAACCACCGTCACCCAGCACATTGGAGAAGCGGTTCGGTAGATCACCACGCAGGGCATCGACGGTGATCTGCAGGATCAACTTCGGTTGTTCACCTGCCCGGGCAACGGTTCCGGTTGTAGACAAGGCCGCCAGAACCAACGCGAAAACCACCTGGAAGAATTTGAATTTTGTTCTGTTCATGGACAGAAAACCTCTGGTCAGTATTTAAAAAACGACTAATCCTGCTATCAAATAGTCCAACTCCTGCCCTTTACGGGCGGGCAATGAACGACAGGTTCATCATGTCGGTCATGGCACGTCAGCACCTTAACCCGGCGAAACCGCGTGAAAATTTCATGGGTACCGCCGGTATAAACGCCATCAAGAAACAGCAGGAGGAAAGAATAGTCAGGTTCAGTGCGCCGCCAACGCGCTGGATCAGCGTGACTGCACCCATACATTCGATTGCATTTGAAAAGACTTTCTACCGGGGCGTATGCCCCGGTAGAAATGGCCCGTCAGTTTCGAATCGATTGATCCAGCAGTTCATTGAGGTTACCCAGGGCTTCTTGCGCCTTGAGTGTGTTGTAGCCGATATTGCCGGCGCTCAGAGAGCTTCCTGCTTGAAAGGGATAGTCCGGAATGGATGCAAGGAACTTCTGCACAAAGCCCTGCGCAGGGACCATCATCCACATATTGTCGGCATACCATCTGACATACATCCCTGATCCTTCATACGCATGTTCAAACGGATCAGCCCTCAGGTTGGTGATCACCGGCCAGGAGGGGACTTTACGTATAGCTTCATTGATAGCACCTTCTTCAATGGCAAAGGACAGCTTCCAGTCATCGACACGGACCGCATTCAGCATGCCGCTCGCTGCGAAATACATAATTTCCCTGCGAGGCCCTTTTTCTTCCGTGCCTTCGAAGTATGGCTTGAAGTTGTAGCCATCAAGGTGAACCCTGAAGTCTTTATTGTTCGCCTTGTAGCCCTCTTTGGACGCGAGCTTCTCTTTGACATCAGCCACCCCGGCTGCTGCAAGCAACGTGGGCATCCAGTCTTCCTGACTCATAATATCGTTGTAAATGGTTCCGGGCTTGATCGTGCCGGGCCACCTGACCATCTGCGGAACCCGCATGCCACCTTCCCAGGTGGTACCCTTTTCGCCGTGAAACGGAGAAGTACCACCGTCAGGCCAGGTAAATTTTCGGCGCCATTATCGGTAGAGAAGATCACGATAGTATTGTCAGCAACGCCCAGTGTTTTCAAATGGTCGAG
>JAQBDO010000094.1:0-4388 GCA_032124375.1 Gammaproteobacteria bacterium | reverse complement strand
GAGTAGACTTGAAGCGCTCTGATGGCCAGATACTCATAACTATTGAAGAGCCACATCGGCCAGCCGCCAGTTTCAGTTAGATGATGTTAAATGGTGGTAGTTAATCATGCGTCGAGGAGGCTACGCGCGTGGGCGACTGATTTTTAATCTATTGTGCGCCAGGCAATATATAGCTATATTTTTCAGACTAATTTTGATAAATTAGTGCGTGCTATAAGAATTTTTTATTCGGATAAACCGGTATTTATTGAGATAAGCCGGTATTTACATTCAATTTAAATAATTGCCCGGAATTGAAACCCGGAGGAGACGAAAAAATGGCAGATTTGTTTTCAGATGAATGGATGAAGAGTTTTAAGGAGCAGTGGAATGCTGAACCGGATCTTTCGGATGCGCTTGCGAAGATAGGTTTCAACTCTGTAATCGCTTATGGGTTTGATGGTGAAGATACGCCGCGTGGCTATCTCAAGGTAGTTAATGGCAAGGCTGAGGATGCCGGTATCTATGACGGTCAGGATTTGAGCTGGGATATCCGGGCAAGCTTTGATAGCTGGAACAAGTGGCTGGTTAAACCGCCGGGCATGATGGGTCTGGGCATGGCTTACACCTCGCGTAAGATGAAATTCAATGTGGGTGATTATGGCGCCATGATAAAAGATCCGCGTATGGCTGGACCGTTCATCAAGAGTTTTGCTGTTATGGGGCGTGTCTGATTAAATCAGGCACGCTTAATTTATGGGCTTGTTGGTAACAATAAAAGATAATTGCTTGCCGCTTCCTCATGTAGTTTTAAGAAGCCCGCAAGGGTTCGTTTTATAACCTGAAAACGATTGGCTAATAGTCAGGAAGGCGCTGTTTTTGCAGCGCCGGATTTTTCGAAGGTGGTGCCTGTCTGTGTCACGTCATTTTGTGAGGATTAACAATGTTAATCAAAAAGCTAGCAATTATAAGTTTACTGTCCGGATGCATGATGAGTCCCGGAGTTATTGCCCAGGGAGCGGCTGAATCCGTCATAACCGTTCCAAGCGTCCCGGTAGGGGCAGCGGTATCGTTGGGCGGGACTGTTGTTCCCTTCAAGGACGTTACCTTTTCAGCACAAATTCCAGGCCGTATCAAGAGCATTGCCGGTGAAGAGGGGGATCACTTCGAATCAGGGGCTGAATTAATTGCTATTAATGATGATGATTTGCTGGCACAACGCCGTTCTGCATGGGCAAATCTGGCGACGGCAGAAGCCGCCTTGCGTAATGCCGGTGTGCAATACAGCAGGGAAATAATCTCACCCTATGGTAGTGAGCAGAACGACGCTATGGGTGGTATGGGCTCAATGATGAAGCAATTTACCAACCCTATGAACAGTATGATGGGTAGCGGTTCATCTCCCGGCTTTGATCGTTATGCCCAGCGCTATCAGTCCGGTACACAGGTGGAACAGGCGCGCTCCCAGATAGTGACTGCCCGTTCAGCGATTGAAGCAATTGATACCAAAATTCGTGATGCAAAGTCAGTTGCCCCCTTTGATGGTGTGATTACCAAAAAACTGGTCGAAGTCGGTGACCCGGTGCAGCCTGGTCAGCCCTTGCTTAAATTTTCCGACATGTCCACGCTGCAGATCAAAGTCGAAGTGCCTGCGCGACTGATGCCCGGGGTCAAGATGGGGATGGTATTCCCGGCCAGGCTGGATGTCGGTGATGTGGATATTCAGGCGCGTGTTGTACAGATATTTCCGATAGCCGATCCTGACCGTCATACCGTAACAGTCAAATTGGAGCTGCCGCAGGGTGCACCCGGCGGTGCCGGCATGTATGCCGAGGTAATGATTAACGACATCAACGCCAAGGTGCGTGAGCTACCCGTTGTACCCAGAGAAGCACTGGTCTGGCGCGGTAGTCTACCCGGTGTTTATGTCATGACTGACGACAATAAACGCGAACTCAGGTTGGTCAGAGTCGGCGATGATGTGGGAGTTGACGGTGTTGCGGTTCTTTCCGGCCTGCGCGCAGGTGAGCGCATTGTGGTCAAGGGGCAAGAATCAGGCGAGTCAAGCAGTCCGTGGCACTAGGCTTTTCGTGGGGATATACCAGGTTCTGTTGATGCATGAACCGGCTACTTCGGCAAAAAATAATTAGTACCGAGTGTGTTTACACATGCTTGCGGGTAACTGGACAAGGCAAAATAAGAAGGCGGATCTAGAGTATGGCTGATCAAGAAAAGAAATTTTCTACTCCTGTCAATTACGACGCCCACTCACTGGGGATAGCCGGTAGAACGGCACGCTTGTTTATTACCTCACCGGTGACACCCATGATCCTTATCGTGTCACTGTTTGTTGGTCTGCTTGGCCTGATGTTCACTCCCCGCCAGGAAGATCCGCAAATTTCGGTGCCAATGATCGATGTGTTTGTTATGTATCCGGGTGCTTCTGCAGAGCAGGTAGCCAGTCTGGTAACCGAACCGCTGGAACGCATCCTGATGGAAATCCCCGGTGTGCGACATACCTATACAGCGACCGAGCGTGGCCGCGCTATGGTAACGGTACGCTTCAAGGTGGGTGAGGATATGGGGGCCTCGGTGGTCAAGGTCCATGACAAGCTGCAATCCAATATGGACAAGATTCCGCCGGATGTTTCTCCACCGCTGGTGAAACCAGTGAGCATTGATGATGTACCGGTGGTTACGTTGACCCTGTGGTCAAAGGATGTGGATGACGGCGCCCTGCGGCTACTCTCGCTGGATTTGTTGCAGCGACTCGGTGAAGTGAAGGACGTCGGCAAGGGCTTTATCATTGGTGGTCGGGAAGACCAGGTCAAGGTTGAGGTGATGCCTGAACGCCTGTCTGGTTACGGCATCAGTCTGCAGCAGGTTGCCCAAACCATCCAGACCGCAAATTCGGAAAAAACGGCGGGTGATGTTGAGGCGGGAGGCATGTCATTCGCCGTGCGCACAGGTTCTTTTCTCACCAGTGCCAAGGAAATCAGCCGTTTGGTGATTGCGATCCGGCAAGGCTCACCTGTTTACGTGCGCGATGTTGCCCGGGTTTCACAGGAGCCAGAAGAACCGAAGCAGATGGTGGCCTTTTTTACCGGCCCCGCCTACGAGGGAGAAACCGAAACTGCTGACGGCGCCCCGGCAGTCACCCTGGCTATTGCCAAGAAAGAAGGCAGCAATGGTGTCACGGTGGCCAAGGCGGTTCTGAAACGGGTCGAAGCGCTCAAGGGTGATCTGATTCCCGCCAATGTCAATATCACGGTAACCCGTGATTACGGCAAATCGGCTGATGACAAGGTAAACGAACTGCTGCAGGCCATGCTGGAGGCCGCTGTTATCGTTGCGGTGTTGTGCCTGGTTGGACTTGGCGCGCGCGCGGCCTTCGTCGTTATCGCGATTATCCCGGTCGTCATCCTGCTGACGATCTGGTGGGCGATGATGATCGACTACACCATTGACCGAGTCAGCCTGTTTGCGCTGATCTTTTCCATTGGCATTCTCGTTGATGACGCGACCGTGGTAGTAGAAAACATCTTCAGGCACTGGCTGGAGAAAGGTAAAACCAGTGTTGCGGTTGCCATTGATGCAGTGCGCGAGGTGGGTAACCCGACCATTCTTGCTACCTTTACTATTATTTCTGCGTTGTTGCCCATGGGGTGGGTGAGTGGTCTGATGGGGCCTTACATGCGACCGATTCCGGTGCTGGGGGCCTCGGCCATGTTTTTCTCCCTGGTGGCCGCATTTGTGTTCACGCCGTGGATGGCCGTGAAGGTCGCGCCCAAGCACGCGGCCCTGAGAAAAGCAGAAGAAAAAGAAAAACGTGCGCATGAACGCATCAGTCGCTGGTACCGGCCGGTTATCACACCGCTGATTGAGAATCGAAAACTGGGCTTGCTCTTCCTGTTCAGTATTATCGGTATCACCGCCGCACTCTGTGTCACTTTCTATACGCAACAAGTCGCGGTAAAAATGTTGCCCTTCGATAACAAGCCCGAATTCTCGGTGGTTGTAAACATGCCGGAAGGCACAGCAATGCCGGATACGGCCAACCTGATGATGCAACTGGCTGAGGCGGTTCGTGAAATACCCGAGGTCACTGCGGTTCAGACCTATGCCGGTACCGCGCAGCCTTTTAATTTTAACGGCATGGTGCGTCACTACTATCTCCGCCAGCGTGCCTGGGAAGGTGATTTGCTCGTTATGTTGAAGGACAAAAACGAGCGTGAACGTGGCAGTCATGAAATAGCCGTTGCGGCACGTGCAATCCTCAAGCCCATTGCTGATCGTGCAGGGGCACGCATGGCCGTTGTTGAAATGCCTCCCGGTCCGCCGGTGCTGAATACGATAGTTGCCGAGGTGCATGGCCCCGATGCGAAAACACGACGCCAGGTGGCGGCTGA
>JAQBDO010000093.1:0-6085 GCA_032124375.1 Gammaproteobacteria bacterium | reverse complement strand
GCAAGACGGGCACGAGGTGATTGAGTTGCCGGATCTAACGGCCGTAGAAGGGGTGATTATCCAGCAGGGTGCCCGGCGACGTGCTGATCGGAAACACTACAGCTGAGTTCGTAATTGCAGCAGCGCATCGCGTCCGCGATTAAGCACGGTTTGTCGGGTACGTCGCTGCGCTTCTTTACCCGACCTACGTTACTCCGTTACAGCGGTCGGATCTGAAAAGGTAGGACGGGTAAAGCGCAGCGTACCCGTCAGCTCAAACTACACTACTATTTTTTCGGTGACAGCTGGTCGGGACGTAATCGGGTTGTAAAAAACTCATCGGCTGTATCAACGGGTACCTTGTTACCCGCGGCATCGACAAGCGGCAGCTCGTAGTCATTCCAGCCGCGTAATCCGGTTTTCATTGAGCTGACTTGCTGGTAGCCCATCAGTTGCATGGTGAAGGCGGCCAGTGCGCTGCGGTTGCCCGAACGGCATACAACAATAATGTCACGGTTACGTGCCTCAACCAGATCCCTGACCGTTTCTTCATAATCATATTCACAGGCTGACTCGAGTATTCCGCGCGGTACATGCAGCGAACCCTCTATATGCATGGCGGAGAATTCATTTTCTTCACGTATATCCAGGATCAGCGGCAGCTGTTCGCTACTCCGCATTTTCTCATCAATATCCCAGGGAAATTCTTCGGTAATATCGGCGAGGGTGTCTGACACCAGATCGGTGAAGCGTTTCACAGCAGTTACTCACTGCTGCGGTTGGTCGTACGCAGGCCATGTTCAACAGCAATCACCGCAGCTTCTACGCGTGAGTGTATGCCGAGTTTACGCAGGATGGACTTGACGTGCAGTTTTACTGTGCCGTCCGAAATCCCCAGGTTGCGGGCGATCACCTTGTTGCTTTGACCTTCTGCCAGCAAGGCGAGGATTTCATTTTCGCGTGGTGTGAGCTTGGCAAAGGGGCTCTCTTCCTCGGGTACAATACGCTCACCCTGAACCACGCGTGCCAGCACCTGGGCAAGGTCGGGAGCAACGACGGTCTTGCCGGCAACGATATCACGCAGCGCGACAACCAGTTGATCGGGTTCCATGTCTTTAAGGAGATAGCCCTGCGCGCCACTGCGTAATGATTCAACGAGGTCACGTTCATCGCTGCTGGTAGTTAGCATGGCGACCGGGTTGGTGAAGCCGTTTTTACGTAGCTGGCGTAATACCTCCATACCGTCCATTTCCGGCATGCGCATATCCAGTAGCACGACATCAGGCTTAAGCTCGGTGGCAAGACGCAAGCCCTCCTGGCCGCTGCCTACGGCAGCGAGTACATTGATATCCCTGCGGCTCAAGAGACTTTCCAGACCCTCACGAAACAGGGTGTGATCATCAACTAACAGTATGTTCAGGCTCATGATGGAGTGCTCTGGGGCTCAGGTTTGTTAAGTACCAGCATGATACGTGTTCCTTCACCCGGTTCGCTTTCCACGCGCAGTGTGCCGCCCAGGCGGGATGCACGTTCCTGCATAATGGTAAGGCCAATATGTTCACCCGGTGAACCGTATATTTTCTGGTTGATGCCGATGCCATCGTCTTCAATGAGAATATGATACTTCCCGTCGTTTCTGTCTTTCAGCATGATGCGGACGGTTTTCGCCTCGCTATGTTTCCTTATATTCCAGAGTGCCTCCTGAATTATTCGCAGTATCTGTGTCTCGGTTTCCCTGGAGAGCGATGTATTTGACCACTCTTTCTGCAAATAGGTTTTTATGCGGGTTTCATTGCGGAACTGACTGACGATCTTTTCAATTGAAGCGAGCAGATTCTGGTCATAGGCAGGGGCCCGGAAGTTGGCAATCAGTCCGCGCAGTTCCGTGTTGGCTTCATCCAGACTGTTTTCGATACGCTCGAGTTGTTGCCAGGTCGTCGATTCGTCACCCTGGTGCAGGGTTTCATCGAGCACTCTGACCTGAAAACGCAGGCTCGCCAGTGTCTGGGCGAGTGAGTCATGCAGTTCATGTGCAATACGGGTGCGTTCGTCCTTGATGAGATGCTGCCGGTATATTTCATCGTTGTGGTAACGTTCTATGGCAACACTGAGATGGTGTGCAATGCTCGTCAGTAGCGGCTTGATGTTGTTTACCTGTTTGATCAATTCTGTAGCCATGAACAGGTTGATTACCCCGGTGATCTTGCCGCGGTAGCGCATGGGAACGGACACCATGCCTGTTTGCTGGTCATCAAAGAAGGGCTTGCCGGCGATCTTCTCGCATTTAAGCAAATCTGTTTCTACCCAGATTTTCCCTTCTGTTGCTGCACGCTCATAGAGACAGCGACGCACATCCTGGCGGTTCTGCAAAATGAGTGATTCGTTAATGCCGCTACTTGCAGACAATTCCATTTGCCCGGAGTGCTGTGTTAGCCAGATTGCCGCGGCACGTGATTGCGTGACACGTTTGAAGGTGTACATGAAACGCGTCAGCAGGTCATCAAGCCCGTGCGAGGTATTAATGCCTGAAACGACTTCGTAGAGAATCTGCAACGATCTTTCTTCAAGATTCTGTTTGCCAAAGCTGGCCTTGCCCTGTTCGCTGAATGGCTGTGTGGACATGCCGCTTATGCAGACCTATGCTGGTGGCGAGTAGTTGGCATCGTTCGGGTTCATGAAAATGAACTGCCAGCTACCCGGCTCAATTTCGACGAAGTCCAGGGTTGTGCCTTCCAGAAGCAGGTGGCTGCTTTCACCGATGACAACGTCAACGCCGCCAGCATTAATATGGATGTCTCCGTCCAGTGCATTATCATCAAATCCCATGCCGTAGTGAATGCTGCCATCAGGATTGCGTTTCGCAGCGATACGCATGGCCAGTCCCTGCATGTCGCCTGCGATTGCGGAAGCCTGTATTTTCCCGGCGGCGGCCGGTGTAATGGTTATCATGGTAACTCCTTTGAAGAATGACAGCTAGTATACTGAGCGCGCTGTGCTTTTTGCATTAACCCCGATGCTTTCTGACGAAATCCGTGAACCTGCGTGCCCAGTGATGCTGTTGCGTATCACGCATATGGCTGTAGCAGGCCAGCAAATTTTTGATAACTATGCCGTCATGGTGGCCATCGATACCCTGTCCGCGTGTTACCTCGTAGGCATATACCAGTGGCTCGGTTATGTTCTCCAGGCTTGAGTAATGAAACTCATGGGCAGAAAATTCACCCTGCGGCTGGTGTGTTTGCCAGAGCGCTGCCGCGGTTTCACGCAAGCGTACATAACCCCGTCCCTGTGGACGTGCATGCATCACCGTATCAGCCGGGATGATGCCGACCATTTCAGCATCCCTGTTGTTCCACGAAAGCTTGCGGGACAGGTACATCAGGCCGCCGCATTCCGCGTAGCCGGGTAAACCATTGTTGATAGCTGTCTTGATGCTGACTCTTAAAGCGGTGTTTGCTGCCAGTGCCTGCATATGACTCTCGGGAAAACCGCCGCCAATAAACAGGCCGTCCATGTCAGGCAGGCTGGTATCCGTCAGCGTGTTAAACATCACCAGCTCTGCACCTGCCTGTACCAGGGCATCAAGGTCATCCGGGTAGTAAAAGCCAAAGGCGGCATCCCGGGCGATACCGATTTTCACAGTGGTATTTTCTTCGGCCGTGATAGTCTTCGGCGGAGCGAATACCAGTGGTTTGCAGCGGGCTGCAGACAGCAACTGATCCAGGTCTACCTGGTCACTGACAAGATTGCTGATTTCCCGGATTTTATTAGTGGCAGCCGAGTCCTCGTTACTGGGGACAAGTCCCAGGTGTCGTTCAACAATTTCCATTGACGGGTTTCGATGTACGCCGCCTATTACCGGGATGTCGGTGTAGTGTTCGATAACGGCGCGCAGCTTGGCTTCGTGACGGCTGCCGCCGAGCTGATTCAATATCACGCCGGCGATGTGTACTTTGGGATCGAAGGCCTGGTAACCCAGAATTAACGGCGCTATGCCGCGGGTCATGCCGCGGGCATCAAGCACCAGGATGACTGAAGTATCTGTCAGCGTCGCCAGGGCGGCATTGCTGTTGCTGCCATCGAGATCCAGACCATCATAGAGTCCCTTGTTGCCTTCGATCACGGCGATGTCGGCGTCCGTAGAGTAATGGCCGACACTGCTGAGGATTTCCTCATGTGACATGCAGTAGAAATCAAGATTGTGACAGGGACGACCGGCAGCCAGGGTCAGCCACATGGGATCAATATAGTCAGGTCCTTTTTTGAAGGGTTGTACCACGAGGCCGCGTCTTGCCAGTGCCGCGCACAAGCCCAGCGAGACCGTTGTCTTGCCGGAGGACTTGTGAGCTGCCGATATCAGCAGGCGGGACATAAGAGGGAGGTCAGGTGGTTACCTGACAGGTCGCAGCGCCCTCAGGCGGCCGCTTTCGCTTCTGTGGCAGTGTAGTGTGGATCAACGGCCTCGTCCGCGAGGCTTTCCGGCAGGAAGCGCAACACCCTGACGCCGACAACAGTCGCCGCCAGTGCGATTGCAATACCACCGATGCCAAGGATGACCTCAGGCAGACTCGGTACATAGCTGCCTACCACACCATCAGCGAAGGAACTGACGACTTCCTTGCCGGGAAACATTTCCATGGGATAAGCCTGGCCACCGATAATGATGACATACATCTGTGCCAGACCACCGATGATTACCAGCAGTGAGGCAATACCAATCCAGCCGCGGGATTTTCCTGTGGACGGGTGGTACAGCAGTGCCAGTGGCAGCAGGCTGCCGAGCGCAATTTGTACGATCCAGAACAGGCGGGTGTAGACACCGCCATCCAGCAGGATGAATTGCTCCACACCATGATTCTGTGTGATGTAGAGATTGGTCAGATGGTAGGCGACTACAAAATACAACACTGCTCCAATGAAGACGCCCAGCAGGTTCTTGAGACGGAACAGGATGCTGTCACCCAGCGGGCGATCAGTCCACTTGTACATGCCCATCAGTACCAGGATGAAGATGGCCAGTCCAAATGCAAACGACATGATAATGAACATCGGTGCCAGGATGGCGGTGTCATAGGCCTGTCGTGCTACCAGAAATCCAAAGATGGAACCGGTACCCGTGGTCAGTATGAGACGCCAGATGAAGGCGCTAAAACCGGCGGCCCTGGTAAATTTGTTCATCTTGCGTTCCATCATCATCCACAGGTACACGCCGACAACGGCCAAAAAGCCGATATAGAGGATAATGTTCCAGGCAAAGATGGACTTGAAATTGTAATAGGTCATGGCGACGATCAGGCGATCAGGGCGGCCGAGATCAAGCACCAGTACTGCAAGGCCGCCTACCAGTAATGCGATTGCCAGCAGGCCGGACAGGCGTGCCAGTGGTTTATAGGCCTTCTTGTTGAACACCGAGCTGATTGAAGCGACATTCAGCGCACCGGAGGCGGCGACAATCAGGAACACGGCAAACACGTGGGGTGTGCCCCAGACAATCTGGTTGTTCATGCCGGTAACCCAGTGGCCATTGTGTTCCATGTACCAGGCAGCGCCGAGGGCGGCCAGCACGAAGAAACCGATGCTGCCGAGCAGCATGTAAAACGGTTTGCCGCCGTCAATTTCCTTGAATACGAGTTCCTTCATCAAATCCCCCGGTAACGCACGCCGGTATTAAGTTCCAGGTCGGCACGAACCTGGCGGCTGCTGTATTGTTTCAGTTGTTGAGAGATGTCACTGTCCGGGTCATTCATGTCCCCGAATATCATGGCGTTGTGATTTTCAGCGCTACACGCTTCAACGCAGGCAGGAATAATGTCATTGTCAACGCGGTGTACGCAGAAGGTGCAGGATTCTACGGTTCCCTTGCCACGCGGTGAATACGGCATCTGGTCTTGCAGTTGTTCATGCACAAAGGAGCGTGCCTTGTAGGGGCAGGCCATCATGCAGTAACGGCAGCCGATGCAGATATGCTTGTCGACCAGTACGATGCCGTCAGCCCGCTTGAAGGAAGCGCCGGTCGGGCAGACATCCACGCACGGTGGGTGTTCACAGTGCTGGCACAGCATCGGCAGTGTCTGAACGTTGCCGGTTTGCTTGTCTTTCAGGGTGA
>JAQBDO010000092.1:0-6536 GCA_032124375.1 Gammaproteobacteria bacterium | reverse complement strand
TGGCCGTCGATATCGACTTGCGGCAACATAATCTGACGACTGTAGCGAAGTAGCTGCGCGTCGTTCATCGGGAGGGATAGAGCAGGCTGTTACAGGTAGCGTCGCAGATGTTCAGGTCGATGGTCGCGACAGCCATGCGGGCGTCGCAGGTAACGGGTAATGAATGCGTCACGGGTACAGTCTGCCTGATCATGTTTGCTGTTGGTGCATTCAATGTCTTCAATGTAGTAACACAGGGTGCGCATCACCCGGCAATATAAACTGGTGCGCAGCTTGTAGCCAAATTCGGTGAGTAATGCTTCGATAATCTGGAGGGTGATCTCTCTGACGTTGTAGCTCACATACAGGTGATCAGACCTTTCAACCTTGACCCGCAGGACTCCCCGAACGTTACGCAGCAACTCTGCAGCATCCTCTGCGTAGTTCGGATCCTGACTGGGCTCGGTGAGCCAGATTGACCGGTGTTTGAGTTTTTCTGTCACCTGTCCATCGTAGCGCCATGGGTGGAAATATCAAGTGTTGCCCGGCGAGTCATGATTCATGTCGCAGGAATCGCTGCCCGGTATTTACCCCTAACCACCCGGCCAAGCCCGGCATCATCTTTATGGTCAGTAACTTCCTGAAAACCGCAGGTCTCCAGCAGTTGTGTGACCTGGTCACTTTGGTCATAGCCGTGTTCCATTATTAACCAGCCACCTGCGATCAGGTGTTGCCGGGCGCAGTGTGCAATCCTGACCAGGTCGTCCATGCCTTCCTGTCCGGCAACCAGTGCGTCTCGTGGTTCAAAGCGTACATCGCCGCACTGCAGATGCAGGTCGGTCTCTTTAATATACGGCGGGTTACTCACGATCACAGCGCATTGCCGCTGGCCTAGTGGCTCACACCAGTTGCCGGTATGGAATTCGATGTTAGTGATGCCCAGTTGTTGTGCATTGGCAGTGGCTGCCTTGATTGCAGCCGCTGAACGATCGGTTGCCAGTACCAGACTGAGAGGTCGTTCATGTGCAATGGCCAGTGCAATAGCGCCACTGCCGGTGCCAAGGTCGGCGATCAGTGTCGCTTTGTCAGCAGCAATAACCTGCAGCGCCAGTGCCACCAGTGTCTCTGTTTCCGGCCGTGGAATCAGCGTTGCGGGTGAGACATCGAGCAGCAGCGACCAGAATTCCCGTTGGCCGGTCAGATAGGCGACGGGTTCTCCCAGGATGCGCGCCTGTAGCAGTTGCTGAAACCGTGTTTGCTGGTCAGTTGACAAGCGCTTCTCGGGCCAGGCATGCAGGTGGCTGCGTGCCTTTCCCAGGGCGTGCGCCAGCAGTACTTCTGCATCCAGTCGTGCCGTGTGTGACGCCAGCAGGCGGGTGGCTTGTTCGAGCAGTTGCCGAATGGATGCCGGATCAGCCGTTCTGTTCATTCAGGGCGGTTAGTAGCTCGGCCTGGTATTCGTTGATGAGTGGTTCAATCGCCAGGTCGAGTTCGCCAGCCATAAAATCATCGAGCTTGTAGACCGTCAGGTTGATGCGGTGATCCGTCATGCGTCCCTGCGGGAAGTTATAGGTGCGAATTCGCTCGGAACGGTCGCCGCTACCGACCAGTATGCGACGTGCCTCGGATTCCTCGGCTTTTTGTTTTGTCTGCTGTGCATCCAGCAACCTGGCGGAGAGCAGCGACATGGCGCGGGCACGGTTCTTGTGTTGCGAACGTTCGTCCTGGCATTCCACTACCATGCCTGTGGGTATGTGCGTCAGCCGGATGGCGGAATCGGTCTTGTTCACATGCTGACCGCCGGCGCCAGAGGCGCGGAAGGTATCGACTTTCAGGTCTGCCGGGCTGATCTCGATCGCGTCTATTTCATCCGGTTCCGGCAGTATCGCCACGGTTGCCGCCGAGGTGTGTATACGTCCCTGTGATTCGGTTTCCGGCACGCGTTGCACGCGGTGCGCGCCGGATTCAAATTTCAGTCGTGAATAGGCGCCCTGGCCAACGATGCGGGCAATGATTTCGCGGTAGCCACCGTGTTCGCCGTGGCTTTCACTGAGTATCTCGACCTGCCATTGGCTGTTTTCTGCATAACGCGTGTACATGCGGAACAGGTCGCCGGCAAAGATGGCGGCTTCGTCACCACCGGTGCCGGCACGGATTTCCAGGAAGATATTGCTGTTGTCATGCGGGTCTTTCGGTAACAGCAGCTTCTGTAATTTCAGTACCAGTCGTTCGACATCAGCCTGCGCGCGTTTTAGTTCGTCTCCCGCCATGCCTTTTATGTCGGGATCGGGATCCGCGAGCATTTCCTGTGCAGAGATAATGTCTTGCTGCGCCTGCGTCCATGCCTGGAAGGTTTCTACAACAGGAGTGAGCTGTGCATACTCCACTGACAGATTGCGATACTTGTTCTGGTCGTTAATGGTATCTGCGTCAGAGAGTAGCGCGCTGACTTCGCTGTGGCGCTCCTCTAGCTGTTCGAGTTTTCCGATGATGCTTGCTTGCATGGTTATTTTTTATCGTGAGTGTTGAGGTGAAACAGTGTGCGTACCGCTTCCAGCAGACCGGTTTTGCCCTCGGCGGCAGCGCTGCGCAGGTTGACACTCGGATTGTGCGTCAGTTTTCTGATCAGGCTGCGGGTGAGTGCTTCGACAACTTCCTGCGGTGCTGCGCCGTTATCAAGCTGACGCCTGGCCTTTGCAAGTTCTTCTGCACCCAGTGCGTGGGCGTGTTCCCGGTAGGCCCGTACCGTGGGAACCGCGTCCAGTGAACGCATCCAGGCCATAAAACGTTCCACCTGGGCATCAACAATTTCTTCTGCCTGCAGCGCGGCTTCTTCTCGCGAGCGCAGGTTCTCTGCAATGACTTGCGAGAGGTCATCAATGGTATACAGGTAAACGTCATTGAGTTCGGCAACGTTGCTGGCAATGTCCCGGGGTACCGCGATATCCACCATGAAGACCGGACGATGCTTGCGTTTTTTCAGAGCGGCCTTCACCTGATCCCTGGTGATCAGCGGTTCGCTGCTGGCGGTCGAGGAAATTACAATGTCGGCTTCTTCGAGGTGTGCCGGGATCTCGTCAAGCCCGATACCGTAGCCATTAAATTGTGCGGCCACGTCGTGGGCGCGCGAGACGGTGCGGTTTGCGATAATAATTTTTCCGATGCCCTGCTCATGCAGGTGCCGGGCAGTCAGTTCAATGGTCTCACCGGCGCCGATCAGCAGGGCGGTCTGGTTTTCCAGTTTGCCGAAGATTTGCCGGGCCAGGCTGACGGCGGCAAAGGCGACGGATACGGGGCTGGCCCCGATGGCAGTATCAGTGCGTATCTGCTTGGCAACCGAGAAGGTGTACTGAAACAAGCGGTTTACCAGCATGTTGATACTGTTTGCCGTGAGCGCCTGCTGGTAGGCGTTTTTCATTTGTCCCAGTATCTGGGGTTCGCCCAGTACCATGGAGTCCAGTCCTGCGGCGACACGCAGCATGTGGCGCACGGCCTCGGCTTCACTGTACGTGTAGAAATGTGGCTGCATGCTGGCTTCATCAAGCCGGTGGAAACGGCACAGCCAGGCGGATATCGCCTCGCAAGACGTATCGTCGCGGGTACAGTAGACTTCGGTGCGGTTACAGGTGGATAGAATGGCCGCCTCGTGCATACCGTCCAGCGCCGTCAGTTCTACCAGCGCACGAGCGAGTTGCTCTGGCGGAAACGCGACCTGCCCGCGAACCTCAACGGGCGCGGTGCGGTGATTGATGCCAAGGACGGTTAAATACATGTCAAATTCAAGGAAAGCCCGGAACGAACGCAAAATTCTGCATGGCGGGGTGAGTTAATACAAGTTGGAGTCAATTGGATTCAGATAATCGTCGGCAGCATTGTGGTGGTGCAGAGACAAACTTCCCCTGTTTCGAGCTGCGCAGCTAACTCTCGCAACGAGAAATCAGGGGGAAATGGGTCACTTTCCCCTTGGTGCAGACGTTCGATTCCGGGTCCTGCAGACGGCTGGGGCCGAATCCTGATGCATCTGCTGCGGATATACAACTGGTGGCAGTAAATGTTGTCCATTTAACGAGAGACTGTTTAGCCGGGCGTTCAGGAGCTGTTAGAATGGCAAGCATGGAAAATATGATAATTCAGGTAAATCGATTAACTCGTCGCTTCGGGCTGGTTCTGCTGTTGGCGGTGTCGCTGATATCGTGTGCGGCGTCCGGCAACCGCCCCGGGTCACATGATGCGGCTGCAGACCAGCCGCTGCCGCAGACCACCGCTGCCGGTAAGGTTGAGCAAGCGCCGTACCCCAAACAGCAGCTCACCGACGACCTGATGTTTGACATTCTGCTGGCCGAGATTGCCGGCCAGCGTGGCGAGCTGGGTACTTCCGTCCCCCATTATCTGCAAGCGGCTGAAAATGCTCAGGATCCTCGTGTTGCCGAACGGGCTGTGCAAATTGCTACTTTCGCCAAACAGTTCGATATTGCCGAACGGGCAGCGCGTCGCTGGGTAGAATTGGCACCCGATGACATGGAAGCGCACAAGGCGCTTACCGCGCTGGCGTTGCATATGGGTGACAGCGAGGAAGCGATCGCCCAGCTGGATTATATGATCAGTATTTCCGACGATCCGGAAGAGGGTTATCGCGTCGCCACTGCCTTGCTGGCGCGCGAAACTGATAAGGATAAAGCGGTGGTAACCATGGAAAAGCTGGTTGCCCACCACCCGGATAACCCGCATGCATGGTTGGCGCTGAGCCGCATGGCGGTGAATGCCGAACACCTTGAGAAAGCACTTGATGCGGTTAACCGGGCGCTGGCTTTGGGCCCGGATCTGCCATCAGCCACTATACTGAAGGCGCAAATCCTGGTGCGGCTGGAGCGCAAGGCCGAGGCAACGCAGCTGCTGGAAACCGCGGTCAATACGCACCCGGATAACGCCATGATGCATTTTGCCTACGGGCGCATGTTGCTGGACAGTGAAGACCTTGATGGTGCCAGAAAACAATTCGGCATGGTGGTTAAGCTGGAGCCGGACAATGCCGAGGGCTTGTACTCGCTGGCCTTGCTGGAGCTGGAAACAAAGCAGTACGCATCAGGCGAGAAACATTTGCAGCAATTGTTGCAGCTGCGCCCGGATGAACAGAATGCCTACTATTATCTTGGCTATTCTGCGCTGGAACAGGGCGATGACGAGACTGCATTGAAGTGGTACAGAAAGATCGAGGGTGGTGATTACTGGAGTCAGGCGCAGTTGCGTGTCGCAGAAATACTGGTCAGGCAGGGCAAAGTCGAGGCCATGCAGGATCACTTGCGCACTCTGCGGAGTGCGCACCCGGACCAGGACGTGACCCTGTATCTGATTGAAGGTCAGGTTCTGACTGATGCAAAAATGACGGCAGCGGCTTTCGTGCTTTATGGTGAAGCGCTGCAAGCCAGCCCCGACAACGAAGACCTGCTCTATGCCCATTCACTTGCGGCTGAGAAGCTCGGCAAACTCGACGTTGCTGAACAGGATATGCGTCGCATCCTCAAGAATGACCCGGGAAATATACGTACTTTAAATGCGCTCGGTTACACGCTGGCAGATCGCACCAATCGCTACGAAGAAGCACTCACCTATATCAACAAGGCCTATGAACAGAAACCGGATGATCCCGCCATCATTGATAGTCTTGGCTGGGTTCATTACCGATTGGGTAACCTGGATGAGGCCCGTCGTCTGCTGCAGCAGGCCTGGGATATGACCGGCAACAGTGAGATCGGTGCGCACCTGGGCGAGGTCATGTGGGCGCAGGGAGACCACGAAGCTGCTCGCAGGATCTGGGCCGTCTCGCTTGCAGCAGAGCCTGGCAACGCCATGCTTCTCAAGGTAATTAATCAGTACGACCCATGAAGTTCCTGGCGGGTCTGCTGGCTGTACTGTCGCTGGCGGGTTGCGCAACCACCCCTACACACGAAGCTAGTCAATCCGCAGCGGCACTCGATGCCTGGCAGTTCATGGGCCGCGTTTCTCTCACCCGTGGCGAGCAGGGCTGGCATGCCAGCCTGAACTGGCAGCAGCAGGGAGAGCACTTTTTTCTGAAGATCTCCGGTCCGCTGGGGCAGGGCGGTTTTCAGTTAAGCGGTGACGACCGTGGTGTTGTACTGGTGGATACCGATGGCAAAAGCTTTGCTGCCGAGGACGCTGATGTATTGCTGGCGCAGGTGGCCGGCTGGCAACTGCCGGTCAAGGGGTTGCGCTACTGGATCAGGGGGTTGCCGGCCCCGGGTGCCGGTGACGCGCAGACAAGCGTGGATGATTCCGGCCGATTGAGTCAACTGCTCCAGTCCGGTTGGGCTATAAATTATAATAGATATCAAATGGTTGGTGATTTTTCTCTGCCGGACAAGCTGCAGCTGCTGCGCGACGATATTGCTGTACGTATTGTTGTTGATAAATGGGAGTTGGGCGCAGTGACTACCTGGTTGCCGCAATGATCGCTGCTGTCCCGGCTTCGGCCAGTGGTCCCTGGCCGGCACCTGCCAAGCTTAACCTGCTGCTGCATATCACTGGCCAGCGCGCGGATG
>JAQBDO010000091.1:0-17049 GCA_032124375.1 Gammaproteobacteria bacterium | reverse complement strand
CTACGTTGACCGGCTGACGGCACCGTTCCGCCAGCAGATCCGGCTCAACACCCCGGTGACCGGCATCACGCGACACGCGACCCATGTAGAGATCTGCAGCACCGGTTACGGGGCGGAGCGCTTCGACCGGGTGTTTATCGCCGCTCACAGTGACCAGGCACTCGCCATGCTGCAGGATGCCTCGCCACAGGAACGCGAAGTGCTCGGCGCCATTCCCTACCAGCGCAACGATGTGGTGCTGCACACCGATACCTCGCTGCTGCCGCGCCGCCGCCTCGCCTGGTCGGCCTGGAACTATCACCGGCTTGCAGGTGACAATGCGGCGGTAGCGGTGACCTACAACATGAACCTGCTGCAGGGCCTGCCGACACAGCAGACATACCTGGTGACGCTCAACAACAGCGCCGCTATCGACCCGGACAAGATCATCAAGCGACTCAGCTATGACCACCCGGTATTCACGCAGGAGGGTATTGCGGCACAGCAGCGCCAGGGCGAGATAAACGGCGTCAACCGCAGCTATTTTTGCGGCGCCTACTGGCGCTATGGTTTTCACGAGGACGGCGTGGTCAGCGCCCTCAACGCACTGGCACACTTCAGGGAGCAAGACGGTGAGCAACAGCTGCCTCTACGTCGGGCGAGTTAGGCACCGGCGCTTTGCGCCGGCCCGCCACGCCTTCGAGTACCGCCTGTTCATGCTGTACCTCGACCTGGATGAATTGCCCGGCCTGTTTGAACGCTTCTGGCTGTGGTCCTCGCACCGCCCCAACCTGGCGTGGTTTCGCCGTGCCGATCACCTCGGCGACCCGCAGCAGCCGCTGGCAGAGAGCGTCCGTGACCTGGTCGAGCAACGCAGCGGACAGCGGCCGCACGGACCGGTGCGGCTGCTCACGCAACTGCGCTATTTCGGACACGGTTTCAACCCGGTGAGCTTTTACTACTGCTTCGACAGCAGCGGCGAGGTGCTCGAACACATCGTCGCCGAAGTCAACAACACCCCCTGGGGCGAGCAGCACTGTTACCTGCTTACTGCCAGCGCGGCGCAACGCGAGCAGCGTATACAGCGCTTCGAACTGGACAAGCAGTTCCATGTCTCGCCGTTCATGGGCATGGACATCCGCTACCAGTGGAGTTTCATGCGGCCCGGCAAGCGCCTGTTCGTACACCTGCAAAACCGGCAGCACGGCGACAAGCTGTTCGATGCGAGCCTGATTATCAAGCGCCAGCCGATCAGCTCCGCAGCGCTGTCAGGCGCATTGCTGCGTTACCCGTTCATGACGCTGAAGGTGGTCGCCGCGATCTACTACCAGGCGCTGCGCCTGTGGCTGAAGAAAATCCCGTTTCACCCCCACCCTGTAAAAAAGGAGGCACCGCACGCGGTGAAGACATGATGAAAGCAAGCCTGGTATCCACAACCATACCCGACGAGCGGCAGCAGCGCGGCAATTTGCTGGACCGGCTTGTCAAGCGTGCCATCATCGGCCGCCTGGCCAACCTGCAATACGGTTCGCTGACACTCATCGATGCCGACGACTGTCGCCGCTTCGGCGAGTCACGCAGTGGCGAGCCGCACCTCACGCTGACGATCCACGATCCCGCCGCCTGGGTGGACATCGCCCGCAGTGGTGATCTCGGTGCAGGCGAGGCCTACATGGCCGGGCGCTGGCACTGTGATGACCTCACCGGACTGGCACAACTGTTCCTGCGCAACCCGCAGGTGATGTACGGCCTGAATCGCGGACCGGGCCGCGTCATGTCGCTGCTCAACAAGCTGTGGCACGCCCTGCGGCGCAACACCCTGCAGGGCAGTCGCAAAAACATCGCCGCGCACTACGACCTCGGCAACGAGATGTTCGCACTGTTTCTCGATGACACCATGATGTACTCGTGCGCCATCTTCGATAACCCGCAGGCGAGCTTGCAGCAGGCCTCGGTCGAGAAGCTCGAGCGCGTCTGTCGCAAACTCGAACTGCATCCCGGTGACCATTTGCTGGAAATCGGCAGCGGCTGGGGTGGTCTTGCGCTGCACGCGGCACGGCACTACGGTTGCCGCGTCACCACCACGACCATTTCCCTCGAGCAGTACCGGATGACGCTGCAGCGTGTCGAACAGGCAGGACTGGGTGACCGCATCACGGTGCTATGCGAGGATTACCGCAACCTCAGCGGCCAGTATGACAAGCTGGTATCCATCGAGATGCTCGAGGCCGTAGGGCATGCCTACTTCGATACCTATTTCGAAAAATGCAGCAGCCTGCTGAAAGACGATGGCCTGATGCTGCTGCAGTCGATCACCATCGCCGACCAGCGTTATGCTGCCGCCAAACGTTCGGTGGATTTTATCCAGCGCTACATCTTTCCCGGCGGCTGCCTGCCCTCGGTGGCGGTGCTCGGCGATGCCGTCGCACGCAAAACCGACATGCGCATCGCCCATCTCGAGGACATCGGCCCGCACTACGCCACCACCCTGAAGCGCTGGCGCGAGCGCTTCATGGCGAGGCTCGACGGCGTGCGGGCACTCGGCTACCCGGAAGAGTTCATCCGCATGTGGGAATATTACCTGTGCTACTGCGAGGGCGGCTTCCGGGAACGCACCATCGGTACGGTGCAGGTGCTGCTGGGCAAACCGCTGAACCGTCGCGAGGCGCTGTTGACGGCGCTGCCGCTGGCGGAAGAGCGCGCCGCCTGAGACAACCACCGCAATGCTGAATTTTCCTGCAGCAGCGCCGTCCCCGGCGCAATTCGTGGCATGACAAAAACAAACGCGGCGCGGACGCCACTGCTGTACGAATGGTGCGAGAAGCTGTTATTCAATCCCCTGCGGGGTATCCACGAAAGCGGCCGGGTCATAGCCGGCGCTGCGCAAGTGCTCGTCGAGGCGGCCGCGAAGCTCTGCCGACAACAATGGCGTTCGGCTCAATAGCCAGCCATAACGATAGTTCGGGGTACCGACAATCACATACGAGTAATCGGGTGCCAGTTCAAGCACCCAGTAATCACCCCAGAACAACTGCCAGCCGAATAACGAAACAAAACTGACTTCCAGCTTGGCATTGCTGCTGGTATCGACGACCCTGGCAATACCCTGCGCCGTGTCGACCGATCCATCCTCGTCAAGACAGCTATTGATGACCTCGATACGCTGCCCCTCAACCGGCCGGTAGCTGGCCATAGTGTTGCCACGACAATGCTTCTGGAAACGATTGGGGATGCTGGCGATCTCGTACCAGCTGCCGGCATAGCGCTCCAGATCGACGAAGGCGACGGTTTCCGGTGGCGCCTGATTCGCGGCGCTGGCAAGGGCCGGGCTGGCCGTTGCAGCGACGCCAACAACAGCCGCTGCCAGGCAGCGGTTAACGCTGCTGGTGAGGTGCGTTGACGCGAGCACGGCCAGCGCCGAAAGCACGGGGAAAATCATCCAGCCTGCGCCGTTCCAGGGTCAGTGACACCAGCAGAAGCACTGCTTGCAGAGTCGAGAATCAGGCGCGTCATCGACGCTGACATGCCAATATGCCCGGAGATGCTAATCGTCACCTGCGGGTACTGCTCCGCAACCGGTTTCACGATGCCGGGAATGTCCTCGGCAACATGCCGGCCCGCGGCAAGAAAATAGGGTACCACCACCACCGTGGTAGCCCCGGACTCGATGCAGGCCTCAATGGCTTCCGGAATGGAGGGACTGGCAAGCTCGAGAAAGCCGGCCATCATCAGCGGGTAACGGTCGCCTGCCGACTGCTGCACCCGGGATGCCAGGTCTTTCACCTCCTGGTTGGAGGCTTGCCGGCGGCTGCCGTGCGCGATCAGTACCAATGCCTGCATAGCCGTTCTCACTGTTGCCTTCATGATGCGTCGTGGCGCTGTTGCCAGTGCCAGACTCAAAGGTGAAAACTAGAACAGCTGCTTGTACAAGTCAAGTACAATTTTTGTACAAGTAGCTGGCCTCCCCTCAGAACGGCGGCCACGGGGGTCAAATCCAGAACAGGGGTCAGGTCCAGCCAGGATGCATCACCCGCCCGTGGTGCGGATGGGGCGCGGCATGATGCTGCGAACGGTAGTAGAGAAGCCGTTATTCAGCCAGACCTGCGCCCCGTGTTCGCCCTGATTTTTTTCCCTGATAGCGCCTTGTTGAACGCCGGGCCTGCTAACCGGCTGCCACTGCCCTTACTGCAAATACCGGGTCCGAGAAGGCGCGCTGTTGTGCATACTTGTCATCTTGCGGGCGCGGCAGCCCGTGTATTGTCCCGGTCTCCAGCGAGTTAAAGTTTCCCGCGGAGCGGAAGTATTCCTGCACCAGCGCGACGCGTTCGAACGGGTGCAGTTCAGTCCACAGCGTGATGACCTTGGTCGGGAACCAGCGGTCCGAAAAGGTGATGATTGCCATTGCACCGGGTTTGAGTACCCGGCCAAGTTCACGGAATACCGCAACGGGTTTTACCAGGTATTCAACAGATACCGTGCAGATGACGGCGTCAAAGCGGTTGTCCTCAAAGGGCAGGGCGGGCGCTGTGTTGACATCATGCACCATGCGGTGGTGGAGCCGGGGATTTTGCGCCAGTTCATCCGCATTCATCCCCAGCCCGGTAACGGACAGCTCATCGATACCGTCAGGCAGATGTGAATCCCAGCTGGCCATGAAGTCGAGTACCTGCATACCGGGCCTCAGATCGCTGCGATAGATTTCGCAGATCTGCCCGATGGCGCTGCGGTCGAGGTGTTGCACCAGGCGTGCGCTTGCGTAGAACTGCTCGTCGACCCGGTCATCCATCCGCTCGAAGTCACTCGTCGACAGGTAACCGGTGGAAGGATGCAGGGACTCGAGGCCGACACCGGCCTTCATTGCATCCATGACAATGTCATTGCAGCGGCCACCCTGCTCGCTGGCCGGACCGAGACGCTCGAGGATGCGTGCGGCCACCGTCACGGGTGATCGTGCCAACGGGTGATTCAGGTCAACCGTAACGCTCTCATGGTCCATTTCAATAATCCGCAGCGGTTCGAAATTGCCTGCAAAGATATTTGCCGTCCCGGCGGCGATATAGCGCGGATAATGCCGTCCCGGGTGCAGTTCAATGGCGGGTCCGTGCTTGCGTGTCAGTGTCAGGGCGTGCCGCTTGATGCGATGAATGTTGCTTTCTGACCAGGGTGGAACAAGCTCGCCGGGCGCGAAACCCTCGTCCACCCAGTCGCCGTCGCTGTCGGGCAGCTTCAGGGAGAGCGCGCCCGGCAGGATGTCACGCCAGAAATTCAGCTTCTCGAAATGGTCACGATTGTAATGCCGGCTGACGCTGTCTTCCCATTCGATGCGGAGCTCTACGCTGGCTTGTTCGGACGTGGTACTCATGGGTGCAGAGGCCTATTCAGAATCCAGTTCCAGGTAGAAGGGTAACAGGGTTGCCGCTTCAGGTTTTTTCTCCGGCACGGTCTTGCGCAGACGCGCCTCCACGCGTGCAGCGTCTATTACTGCAGGGTCCATGATGGCGGGGTAAAGGTGATACTGTGCGGCGACCTTTAGCGCCTGTACACAGGCATGGCGCTCATAGTCGCGGCGCAGTTCGTCACTGAGCGTTGGCAACAGCAGCATCCACGGTGCCTGCCAGCGGTTAAAGTCATACAGCAGCTGTTTATGACTATCGTCGTGGCACAGTGTCTCGATCAGCATGACAGGAAAGTCGCTGGCCGGCAGCTGGCGCTGTTCCAGTGCGCTGTCCAGGTTGATGCCGTGCAGGCCCACGCCGCTCTGATCGGCCATGCGTTCGAATATCTGGGCGCTGGCGATGGTTGCGGTACGCGAATTGACGTACCTCGACAGGTAGTCCGCAATGGCGCCGTGCTGTGACAAATCGATGCCCAGCCTGTCAGCCGCTGCCGAGGTAAAGGTGTTGCGGCAGTTTATTCCGGGACGCCATACACAGGCCTGGTTGAGGTCGATGGCGGTTGCTTCTGCTGCACTGTCGAGTAACACGAGTGGCCGCTGCTGCTTGTCCAGCAGCCAGCACTCATAACGGTCAGTGAACGGAAATGGAATATCGTTATGAACCGCGAGCAATTGCCGGTAGACAACTGTTCCCATGGCTTCCATGGCCCTGAATTCATCGGACGGGAAAATCGGTCCGCGCTTCAGGCCGCTGTCCGCACTCCAGCTGCCATAGCGGATATCGCTGACTTGCGCGCGCTTCTCGCCGGGCAGCTTGCCTTGCAAGGATTCGTTGCTGACATAGATGTCCCAGCGTACGCCGTCCGCGGTAACCGCTTCGGCCGACTGGTAGCGAAGGATATTGATAATGCCGCGAAACGGATTCAACAGGCGTTGGGCGTAGCAGTCGAATTCCATGGCAACGGCTGTGGTCATTTTTACAATAGTGCGCTGGGACAACTCGTTATAGAGGGCAGCCTGTACAAAATACCTTGTTGCGGTTAGTGGCACCGCGGGTACCAGTCATTCGACCGGTTTTTATACAATAACACCACCTGTAATGCACAATGAGCCACGGCACATTTCTGTGCCGGGCCCGTGTACAATTAAATCTGCTTACTGGCCGGCTGCCGGTGCTACCGGTGCTGCAGCAGGTGGTGCTGCAGGTGGTGCACTGTCCGGGTCGGCGCCATGGGTATGAGTATGAGTATGAGTATGAGTATAGGTATGACCAGAACCGGGGCCATATCCGGGACCGGGGCCATAACCAGGACCGGGGCCATAGCCAGGGCCGTGGCCATAGCCGGGACCGCGGCCATAGCCGGAACCGGGACCATAACCAGGACCGGGGCCATATCCAGGACCGGGACCATAACCGGGACCACGATTATTGTAGCCATTGCCACGACTGCTGCCATTGCCGCTCTCGTTAAAGCCGGCACCGTCCATGGCAGTTTCACCATAGCCATCACCCACGCCGTCGTTACCCCATTTGTTAATGTTGTTGCCATCGCTGTTATTGCCCCATGGACCGGTACCCCACGCATGGGCCGCTGAAAATGGCACTGCCAAGAGACCGGCAACTGCAGCAGCGCATAATGTTTTCTTTAGTATTTTCATATCATTACCTCTAAAACAATCGTTTCTGGATGGTATTAAACACAAGTTTACTTGCTTAAGCACACCCCTGTCACTTTCGAAAAAACAGCAATAGCAGGGATAAACTATTGCTGATCATAACCAGATAGCGGTTATCCCGACACACTGCTTAATTCTATTGCCAACCAGCAGCGCCCCTGCCAATGGTATGGCTGAGCTGATTGAGTGCGCGCTGCTCTGGGCTTTGACCCAGCGGAACCTTGTGGATGCCCTGCACTATCCAGATAGCCCAATGCCGACAGTTAACTCCCGCTTGCAAGGCTTCTGTTTCGCAAAATGAGAAGTGAACCCTCCATGGGATCAATAGCCCCGACAAGCATGATTATATTGCCGGTAGTGAACAAAATGCGTGACCCGGGATGAACTGTATGCATATAAGCCGGCAAACAAAATTATTAATGTAAAAGGATATTACGTTATTCTACAAAGGCAAGGCTGCCATTGTAATCCTCACGCTGAGTGTCCACTGCTGGCCAACCGGGAACTTTAGTTTGCGCCTGGACAGGATTTCCCTGAAAGATGGCAGCAAGCCCTCACCCTGGCTGGCCGCTCCTTGCGGCCGACCATATATAGCCAATTCTGCAAGGGTTTTACGATGACGACACCAGAGCAATTAGGAAAGACAGTTAAAATCCTGCTGGACTCCCAGTCCCAGGGAGTGCTGGCAACCCAGCATGGTCAGCAACCCTACACCAGCTTGATGGCCTTCGCCGCGACGCCAGACTTGCGCCGGATCGTGTTCGCGACCTACCAGGCCACTCAGAAACACGCAAACATGCTGGCGAATCCCCGCGTCTGCTTGCTGATCGACAATCGCATCAGTGAGCCGGTCGATTATTACGGTACCGTGGCCATCTCTGTCCATGGCATAGTCAGTGAGATCAACGCAGTGCACCAGGAAGAACTGCTGCAGTTATATCTTCGCAAACATCCGCAACTCAGGTGCTTCGTTACCGCGGCTGACTGCGTTCTGTTGCAACTGCAAGTGGAGTCCTATTATGTCGTCAGCCAATTCCAGAATGTCGATGAGTTACGGATGACATGATGCCCAGCCGTTCTGGACGGGATCGGGCTGCTCGCAGGTGCGTCTCGTGCGAGCGGTCCAGCACAGCGATTCAGCAGGCACAGGCACCCGACAAGATCGAACGGTAAAGCCGCGCACACACTGACCGGTGTTTTGCAGCTGCCGGGCTGGTGACGCTATAGCCCGGTGCGGTCCGCGACGGGATTTTCTCTGCTGTCACAGGCCTGCCTGGTGCGACCTCAGGGCTAGCCATCCACTTTGATCGGCAGAGCAGTTGTGTATTTCATTTGCTCCATGGCAAAGCTGGATGTGACATGCGATAACTCAATGCGGTCAACAAGATTCTTGTAGAACCGGTCATAGGCCTCGATGCTGCTAACAACGACCTTCAGCAGATAATCGATTTCCCCGCTCATGCGGTAGATCTCCATTACCTGGGGCATGTCGCTGACTGCCCGGGAGAAACGCTCGATCCATTCATTAGAGTGCTGATCGGTCTTGATGGCAACAAACACGGTGACATTGGCATTGACCTTTTTCGGATCAAGCAGTGCCACGCGTGCACGGATAAAGCCCTGCGCCTCGAGTTTCTGAATGCGTTTCCAGCACGGCGTGACCGATAAGGCTATCTGCCCGGCAATCTGCTTGACGGTCAGACTGGCGTCAAGCTGCAGCAGATTCAGTATTTTCTGATCAAGCAAATCCATAGATTATTATCCCTCAATATCCGTTTTTGTAGAATATTTTATTCTATATTAGCGTATACATTGCATATATAAATAATTAATTTCTACATAATGCTAATTATAAGAAATATTATTATAGACTGGACTTGTCAATCAGGAGGCTCGACGAGCCCGGGAGCAAAGCATGCAACCTGTAGCGCAGCTAGTGGAAATCGAGGGTATGCCACCCTATGTCAAAAGCTGGAGTGCCGCCAGTATCACCGGGTTCATCCCCGCGGTGCTTGACCGCTGGCGGCGCAACGCTGGTGAATTACCCACCCGCTTTGTCATGGTGGTCTGCCCCCAGGTCGAGATTAATGCCCGGGGAGGACTCCCTGATCGGGTCAGAGAGCTGACAAATCCACGACTGCGTTACCTGCATTTTACCGGCTGCAGCAAGCCCTACGTTGTCCTCCTCTACAGCGGCGATGATGCTGAAGCGTGGCGTGCAGAGGTGCAGCCACTACTCGCGTGGTCAGAAGGCTACCAGGCCGAATTGACGCCGGCGGTGACGCGCCTGAAGTTTATCGAGGCGATCGAGGAATTTGACGATGATCACGAATAGACAGCATTACCTGCCCGTTGCCCGGGAATCCGGATGAACATCGCATCCGCCACGATCGCCGCGCGGTCCAACACCGCCAACGGGACACGTAGTCACCAGCAAACGCATCCTGCCCGGGGCGCATTTTCTTTTGTTCAGAAAGCCGATGCCCATTAAAACTCAAGTGAAAAACATGACATCCAGCAGCTTGCAACAGACCCAATATCCGCCAGCAGTGTTAACTGAGCTTCACCTTCAGCATCTTGCCCAGGTGGTGCAGGGACTGACCCGCGAACAGGTAACCCGGGCCAGCGGCTACCTGGCCGGCTTGAGCAAAGTCATGGCGCCAGGCGACCGTTACCGCGTATCGATGCAGATATCAGTTTTCAGGATGCCGCCCGAATCTGGAGTGCCGGGGTTATCGAAAAAACCAGGGGGATTAATCCCCGAGTCGTCACACAACGTCCTGAACCTGGCAGACGCCAACAGCCTGACCCGGGTCAACCGGTGCAACCCTCTTCAGGCGACATTGCTGGATAGCCGCCGCATCACCACCGATATAGAAAGCTAACGTGCCACCTGTAAACATAGGTTAGGATTGTCGGACCATTTAACTAGTCGGATTTAACATATGGCCTGGGAAGCATGGCTAACCTTGTCGGTAGTGGTGGGTTGTTTCACCACGATGGCATTTACCCGGGTCTCGCCCGACATTATTATGTCGGGCGGGCTAACCCTGTTGCTGGTGTCCGGCGTGCTGTTGCCCGAAGAGGCGCTGGCCGGGTTTGCCAACCAGGGCATGCTGACCGTGGCCGTGCTTTATGTCGTGGTCAGCGGTCTGACCGAAACAGGAGCGGTAGGCTGGATCGTGCAGCATATCCTGGGCCGGCCACGTACCATGTTCCAGGCACAGGCACGGTTGATGGCGCCGGCCGCCATCCTCAGTGCCTTTCTCAACAACACGCCCGTGGTGGCCGTGTTCCTGCCTGCAGTCAAGGTGTGGGCGCGGCACAATAACCTGAATCTGTCGAGACTGCTGATTCCACTGAGTTACGCCAGCATCGTCGGTGGCACCTGCACCCTGATCGGTACCAGTACCAATCTGGTGGTCAACGGCCTGCTGCTTGATCAAGTCGGTTCGCCCGGCCTGGACATGTTCGATCTGGCATGGATCGGCCTGCCCATCACAGTAAGCGCGCTGCTATTCATCCTCATGTTCAGCGGAAAACTGTTGCCCAATCGCAATGAACCGCTGCTGCATAGTGACAATATGCGCGAATACACCACGGAAATGATAGTGGAAGAAGGCAGCCCGCTGGAAGGTTGCAGCATCGAGAAGGCAGGACTGCGTTCGTTGCACGGACTGTTTCTGGCCGAGATTGAGCGCGACGGTGACAGCATGCCGGCTGTGGACCCGCATGCACGCCTTGAGGCCAATGACCGGCTGATTTTCGTGGGCGCCATCGAATCGGTGGTTGACCTGCACCGCATTCGTGGCCTGGCGCCCGCAACGAACCAGGTATTGAAACTGGAAGGGGATCGCAAGGACCGCAGTTTTTTCGAGGCGGTTGTCTCGGGCACCTGCCCGCTGGCTGGCAAGAGCGTCCGCGAGGGCCGTTTCCGTACCCATTATCACGCCGTCATCATTGCCCTCGCCCGCAACGGCGAGCGCCAGCGCGGCAAGATCGGCGATATGGTGCTGCGTACGGGCGATACTCTGCTGCTGGAGGCGCGGCCCAATTTCATTGACCAGCAAGGTCGGTCGCGGGACTTTTTACTGGTAAGCGAGGTGGGAGGATTTCATCCACCCAATCACAAGGGTGCCCCGGTTGCGCTGGCCATCACTATTGGCATGGTGGTAGTGGCGGCGAGTGGACTGTTGAGCATGCTGGAGGCGGCGCTGGTGGCCGCAGGCTTCATGATCGCGTCAGGCTGTACCAGCGGACGGGTGGCGCGACAGGCACCGGACTGGCAAGTGCTGGTGGTCATCGCCACCTCTTTCGGCGTCGGTGCGGCATTGCAAACAAGCGGCGCGGCCGGGGTGCTGGCGGATGTCATCATCGGCCTGGCAGGGGGCAACCCCTGGGCCACACTGACGCTGGTGTTCACCGCCACTGCGCTGCTAACTTCCATCGCCACCAACAATGTGGCGGCGGTGCTGGCCTTCCCCATTGCGCTGTCGGCGTCCGATCAAATGGGCGTGGACATAATGCCGTTTGCTGTCACCATCATGGTGGCTGCGTCGGCCAGTTTTGCCACACCCATCGGCTACCAGACTAATCTGATGGTGTACAACGCAGGGGGTTACCGCTTCGCTGACTTCGTGCGCATCGGCGTACCTCTGACCCTGCTGGTGGGACTGGTGACCGTCGGTTTGGTGCCATTGATCTGGGGCTTTTGACGGGGCGCTTGACGACAAACACAAGCCACTCCTTCCGTGTTTATCAACATGCGTCACCCGGACCTGATTTTCTGGAATACCGGTACCGCCGGTGTCACGGTGGATCCGGGCGTGGCTGTTTGGATCAGGCCTGACGGTCTGACAAGAATCGCCAGAAAACGCAAAGTAATTTGATTTAGATAACACCAGCTGCTGCGGGCTTTCAAGACATTCAGGAAAACACACAATGTCGCATGTAATACGATATACCTTTCGATATTTTGCTGCAGCGCTTCTATTGGTCTTGCTGTGGGGTTGTACCACCCCTGAAAAAAATCAAAATACATACAATATTGAAATTTGGCCCGAACTAACAAGCGCCGTTAAGACCGACCCGGTGCTGGAGACAAAAGTCGCTGAATTGCTTGGCAAGCTGACTATAGAGCAAAAAGTCGCACAGATGATTCAGCCAGAACTGCAGAACTTCAGCGTTGAAGATATGCGTCAATATGGTTTTGGTTCCTTTCTAAGCGGCGGCAACACGTCTCCCGGTGGTAACAAACGCGCCGCGCCTGCAGACTGGCTGGCGCTTGCCGACGCCATGTATGACGCCTCGGTGGACTCAACCGGGGACGGGATTTCAATCCCGACCATGTGGGGTATAGACGCAATTCACGGTCATAATAATGTCTTTGGCACCACAATTTTTCCTCACAATATCGGTTTGGGGGCAGCTAATAACCCCGACCTTATGGAAGAAATTGCGCAGGCAACCGCAAAGGAGATTCTTGCAACCGGCATACAGTGGGTGTTTGCGCCTACCGTCGCGGTGCCACAGGATGATCGCTGGGGCCGCACCTATGAAGGCTTCTCTGAATCCCCTGAAATAGTTGCAGCATACGCTAGCAGATTGATTGAGGGTCTGCAGGGTAATGCAGGCAGTGATTTTATGGATGAAAATCACGTCATCGCCACCACCAAACACTTCCTGGGAGATGGTGGCACGACAGGTGGTATAGACCGCGGTGATACCCGGATTTCAGAACAGGAATTATTCACTATTCATGCTGCCGGTTACCTGAGCGCTCTTCAGGCAGGCGCACAAACAGTGATGGCGTCATTTAATAGCTGGAATGGTAAAAAACTGCATGGCCATAAATACCTGCTAACCGATGTATTGAAAAACCGTATGGGTTTTGACGGTATTGTTGTAAGCGACTGGAACGCACACAGTACTGTTGAGGGTTGCGATGATTACCAGTGTGCCGAAGTAATTAACGCGGGTGTCGATGTCATTATGGTGTCTGAGAACTGGCGTGTGTTTTTCTACAACACACTGCAACAGGTGGCGTCAGGAGAAATTCCCCAGGCACGAATTGATGACGCGGTTACACGAATTTTGCGTGTCAAGATGCGTTATGGCCTGTTTGACAAAGGACGCCCGTCAGACGGCAAATTGGCCGGAAATTATGAATTGATCGGGGCACAAGCGCATAGAGAAATAGCACGTAAAGCTGTTCGCGAGTCGCTGGTACTATTAAAAAACAAGGGAAACATTCTGCCACTCGACCGAAAAATTAACGTCCTGATCGCCGGTGATGGCGCAGACAATATCGGCAAACAAAATGGTGGCTGGAGCGTGTCCTGGCAGGGCAGCGATAATACCAATGCCGACTTCCCTGGTGCGAGTTCCATATATGAGGGTATTAAAGAGAGTGTCGAAGGCGCAGGGGGCAGTGTTGTTTTAAGCGAAGATGGCAGCTATTCGCAAAAGCCGGATGTTGCGATTGTCGTTTTCGGCGAGAATAGCTACGCCGAATGGCACGGCGATATTAATACTCTTGCCTTTGACCCCACTGCCAGGAAAGACCTGAAATTACTCAAACGTCTGAATGAACAGGGTATAGCGGTTGTCTCTGTTTTTATTTCCGGGCGGCCGCTTTGGGTCAATGAAGAGCTTAATAATTCTGATGCCTTTGTAGCTGCCTGGTTGCCTGGCTCGGAAGGAAAAGGCGTGGCCGAAGTATTATTTAAAAAAGCAAACGGTGAAACCAATTACGACTTCAGCGGCAAGCTCTCATTTTCCTGGCCTGGTTCCGATACCCAGTTTTTACTGAACCAACACAACGACAATTACGAGCCATTATTCGCTTATGGTTATGGATTAACGTACAACGATACCGATCTATTGCCCGACAATCTTCCTGAAGAGCTAACTATTCAGCTGGAAACTGATAAAACCAGGGACATGGTTTTGCCAGAGTATCCTTCTTATCCAGGCAGGTGATCTGTCTGTCATCAGGCAACATTCGAAAAAAGTAAAGCGGCTACTTTTCGACATAAAACGGCACGTTATGCGCTACAGCTCCGCCTTGTCCATCATAGGCCATAACAAACAGGCGATACCCACCCTCACCTTCCGGAGCCTTGATAGTTATTTTACTGGTTCCCTGTCCAGCTACAATGGCATCGGGAAAAGAAGGCGGGGGAGCTTCCTTATCGCCGCCTGCCTTGCGATCGGTACTTTCTGCACGGATATCCCACACATAACGCAATTCATCACCTTCCCGGTCGACGACATCAACTTCGGCATGGGATTTACTGCCGGCTTTGATACTTTTGAATGCAAGCGGTGATTCCAGAGAAATGAGTTTTGGCGTGCGATTTTCCGGCCATTTCCCGGACCATGCATAGGCCATGGCATCCACGCGCGGAGTCCTTTCGCCAGACTTCAAAAACATGCCATACCAGGTGGCGGTCGCTTCCTGCTTTTGTCCCCAGTAGAAAACATGGGAGCCCAAATTCCTTCCTTTATTTTCATCACGATCAGTCATGTAAGTCGTGTAGGTCACTACGGCCTTGGTACTGGGATCAGGTTCTATCGGCGCGCCCCAGCTGGTTGCAGGCTCTTCCCAGGCTCCAGGCAAGCCAAACTCGGTCAGCATGTAGGGCCCTTTCCAGCCCGCATTGAGCAATTCCTGCCCTGAGCCAGGCGCACTGCCGTATGCATTAACACCCAGAATATCGAGGTTGGGGTAGTACTGCAGGATGCCCTCAATTTTTGACGGCTGAACTCCGGCAATCACTGTCATTACCGGATGATCCTGATCCAGTTCCTTGATGATGCCGGCCAGGTGGTTCAATTCCTTCCAGATTGGTACAGGATTCGCTTCGGGCCCAAAGCCTTCCATCTCATTACCCAGACTCCAGACCAAAAGTGCGGGATGATCCTTGTACTTCACCACGGCATCTCGCACCCGGGTTCTCTGTTCTTCAACACTTGCCGCATTGGAATAATCGAATCCATGGCGTTCATGTTCTACCCAGAAGCCAACGGCAACTGTAATACCTGCTTCATGGGCACGATCCAGCAACAGTTTTCCATCAACCACTTCCTCAAGCTGCTCTATGCCCCAGGTTCGAATTGAATTACCTCCAGATGCTGCAAGTAATTCAAGCTGCTCATGCCCGCCCGCACCCTTTACGATATAAGGCTCGCCATTGACCATTAGCGTGAAGCTGCCATCAGGATTGCTGACAACCTCCACCTTGCTACCTGTGGAGGCTGCGGCAGGTTTTTTCGGGGTCGGCGCGAGTGTCGCTACATCCCTGGCAGTCTCCGCAGACGCCGTTAACACCGGTGTAAGGAATTGACTACCTGACGCACTCGCTACATTGGTACCGAGCAAAAGCACAACAATGAAACAGCTTGTTATTCGAGACATGTGCCACCCCTGGAATCGGAAAAGTTTCTCTAGAAATCGCCTTTCTTTTTAGCTGCCAGTATTATAATTTTCTGCTTGGCCGCAGTGGCCGGAGACCAAAACCAGCCTTTTGGATCCCAGGCTTGCGCATAGTAAAGCTGGTCCGCGACTACCGTGTAGGCTTCCAGGGCCTCGGCATTCTTGTTTAGTTTCACCAGGGCTTCACCCCTTATGAAATAACAGGTGCCTACATCATTCAGTGCCCAATAGTCGTGCTCCTTACCCTTCGGCGCTTTTTCCGACAAGGAGGCTTGCATCTTCTTTGCTTCTTCTTCGTAAAGCTCCGAACATTTTTCAGTATACGCCACAGCATCAGCATACTGGCCTGCACCCAGGGCATCCCAGGCTTTCACCATAAGGGTGACTGATGTGTGGTCACCATAATCCAGGGTATCCCCACCGGGCTGTTGTGCCATTGCTGTTGATACAAAACCCAGCATTATTAGTAACGATATAATTGTTTTCATCAAGAATCTCCTCTGAATGCGAGCCGATTGCCCAGCGTTAATCGATGTCTCGTGGTTACTGAAGAACACACGAGGTAATTTCATTCTAGCAGTGAAATTTTATTAGTGCCAACAGGAAAAGACTGTCAGGGTACACATATCCAGCATGGAGCAGTACAACTGCTATACCTGCTTTTATTCAGGAGATGCAAACAAAACGGCTGTATTTTGGCTGGATTGTCTCGAGATGCGTGGGTTAGGCTTGACGTTTTTATCATACAAGCCCAGCAGGCGGCGGTGCCATAATATGCAAAAAGGGACTCTGTACTCTGTAAAGGTGGCGCTGATCGCGGCGCTGGGCGGCTTTCTGATGGGCTTTGACGCGTCGGTGATCTCTGGCGTAGTTGGCTTCATAGAGGTCGAGTTCAGCCTGACGAAGATCCAGCTTGGCTGGTCGGTTGCCTCGCTGACGTTGACCGCAACGCTTGCCATGATGCTGGCGGGGCCCTTGAGCGATAAAATTGGTCGTCGCCCGGTGCTGAAGATCGCCGCCGTGCTGTTTGCCGTGTCGGCCGTCGCATCTGCCGTTGCACCGAATTTCGTATTGCTGGTGATCGCACGCATGATCGGTGGACTGGGTGTCGGCGCCGCACTGATCATTGCACCAGTATATATAGCAGAGGTCGCACCGGCCGCGCTGCGCGGTCGCATGGTTTCATTCAACCAGCTCAACATTGTGATCGGCATTTCGGTTGCCTTTTTCAGCAACTACCTGATTCTGACACTGGGTCAGGGAGATTCTGCCTGGGCCGGCAGCTTGCACCTTGGCGACTGGGGCTGGCGCTGGATGCTCGGTGTTGAGGCGCTGCCAGCCATCCTGTATTTCTTTGCGTTGTATTTGATCCCGGAAAGCCCGCGCTGGCTGGCCATGCGGGGTCGGGAAGACGAGGCACTGCAGATACTGGAGAAAGTTTGCGGACCCGAACAGGCACGCACAGATCTGCAGGAAGTTCATGACAGCATCACTGCAGAATCGCATCAACAGAGCGGCTCCATCAGGCAACTCTTTCAGCCGGCAATGAAGCTGGTTATGA
>JAQBDO010000090.1:0-3264 GCA_032124375.1 Gammaproteobacteria bacterium | reverse complement strand
CAACTGTCTAATGCGCTCGGCGGAAACATCGTATCGTGCTGCCAGTTCATGCAAGGTACTCTTTTCTTCGGCCAGCCAGCGTTCCTGAAGAATAGTGCGACTGCGGTCATCGAGCTGTTTCAGCGCCATCGACAGCTTGTTCGTTGTTTCGCTGTGCCAGTCATCCTGTTCGATCGTCAGTGCCGGATCGTTGGACTCATTGGTCAGGTAGGCGGCCGGTGCAAACTGGCGTGAATCCTCGTCATCATCAGCAGCTGTCAAATCAAAGCCAATATCCTGGCCGCTGAGGCGCGACTCCATCTCCATGACAACTTCCGGCTTTACGCCGAGGTCTTCAGCAACGCTGTTCACTTCTTCCTGGTTCAGCCAGCCGAGGCGTTGCTTTTTGCTGCGCAGGCTAAAGAACAGTTTACGCTGGGATTTGGTGGTAGCGACCTTCACAATGCGCCAGTTGCGCAGCACAAACTCATGTATCTCGGCACGTACCCAGTGGACGGCATAGGAAACCAGGCGCACACCGGCGTCCGGGTCAAAACGTTTCACTGCCTTCATCAGGCCGATGTTGCCTTCCTGCACCAGATCACCCAGCGCCAGTCCGTAGCCGCTGTAGCCGCGAGCAATGCGAATCACGAAGCGCAAATGCGACATCACCAGCTCACGCGCCGCATCCAGGTCACCGTCATTCTTCAGGCGCAAGGCCAGTGAGTGCTCTTCCTCGGCACTCAATACCGGGAATTTGAACGCAGCGTGGATATACTGATCCAGATTGCCTGTCGGCAACGGCAGTGCAAGCGTTTGATTCCGTGTGACTAAAGCCTGTGTCATGGGTAACCTCTCTATATCAGTGTGCCCTAATCTTAGCACTCGGAGTAATAGAGTGCCAACCCGATGGGAAGTTCCATGGAATCGGTCAGTTAGGCGGTTTCTTGAGGGGCTGCCGGGTAACCCGGATTGCGCTTTACTCTAACCGACTACGGATTTCAGGTGGGTTCGATCGCATCCAGATGGCGACCGACCGCCAGCCATGAGCCCAGCAGTCCGAGGCACATGCCACCCATGACCAGTACCCACAGCAGCAGGAAGGGCAGCGTTTCAAGGTGGAAGTCGCTTTGGTAGAGCCCGGCGAGTCGTGACACCGGTTCGGACAGCAGCCAGAAGCCGCTTTCAACCAGCAGCCAGGCAATGATTGCGCCGAGGATGCCGTACCAGATACCCGAGTAGAGGAACGGGCGGCGCACAAAACCGTTGGTCGCGCCGATCAGCTTGGTGACAAGGATCTCCTCGCGGCGATTTTGTATTTCCAGCCGGATGGTATTGCCGATAACCAGTAACACCGCCAGTGCCAGCAGGCTGCTGATGACCAGTATGCCGCGGCGGGCAATCTCCAGGATGGCCGATAGCCGTTGCACCCATTGCAAGTCGAGTTGTGCCAGTTCGGTTTCAGGCAGGTGGCTGAAACGGTCGCGCAGCGCGCTGGCGGCTGCCGGGTTGCTGTAGTCATCCGCCGGCAACACTATCAGCACGGCGGGCAGCGGATTTTCATCCAGTACGTCAAGCACATCGGCGAAGCCGGAACGTTTGGTAAATTCCTCCAGCGCCTGCTCCGGTGTCACCAGCTGTACCGAGCCGACTTCCGGCCATTGCCGTACTGATTTCGCCAGTTTCTCTGCTGAACTTGCAGGGACGCTGTTCTTCAAAAACACCGACATGCTTGCCTGTCCGTCCCAGCTACCACTGAGCCTGCCGAGGTTGTCGAGTAGCAGGTACAGGCCGGCGGGCATGGCCATCGCAATGGCGATCACCGCCGCCGTCATCAATGAGGATATCCGGTTGCGGTACAGGCGCCCGAGGCTGTCGAGCGCAACCTGTGCGTGCCGCTGCAGAAAGGTCCGGGGTGAGAGCAGGCGGCGCAGTTGTTCGCCCCGGTGGTGCTGTTCGGTACGTTGATTTTTACGCACGCGTTTCATGCGGTAGCAACGCTGTTGCTGGCGAGGCGACCGTGTTCCAGCGACAGTACCGGGTAATCCAGTTCCTGGATCAGCGGGATGTCATGGCTGGCAACCAGTACGCTGACGCCGACGTCGTTAAACAGCGAGAACAACGCCATGATCTCGCGCGATAGTTCGGGGTCGAGGTTACCCGTTGGTTCGTCTGCCAGCAGCAGCATGGGTTTGTTGACCACGGCGCGGGCAATACCGACACGTTGCTGTTCACCACCGGACAGGGTGATCGGATAAAGTCGTTCCTTGCTGAGCAGGCCCAGCTTGTCCAGTGCAGCGCGCACCCGCCGCCCGATATCCTGGTAGCGATAACCGGCGATTATCAGTGGCAGGGCAACGTTATCAAACACCGTACGGTCAAACAGCAGGTGGTGTTCCTGAAATATAAAACCGATTTTGCGTCGGATGTAGGGGATACGTCGTTTGCTTATCGCGGACACATTCTGACCATCGAGAAACAGCTGGCCGCGGGTGCTTCGCTCGATCAGAGCGACCAGCTTCAACAAGGTGCTTTTGCCGGCGCCAGAGTGCCCGGTCAGAAAGGCCATGGCACCTTTTTCCATGTGGAAGCTGATATTGCTTAGCGCTTCATACCCGCCGGGGTAGCGTTTGCTGATGTTGGTGAAACGGATCATATGCTCACAGGGTTTGTGTGTTCTATTTGTATTTAGCGGGTTGGGTAACGCTACGCTAACACAAGCTAAACTACAGGTTAGCTCTCATGCCTGGCGGTCAGTATCAAACAGCGCATCGACGAATTCCCTTGCATCGAATTCGCGCAGGTTTTCGATGCCTTCACCGACGCCGATAAAGCGCACCGGGATGTTTGTTTTTTTCGCGATGGCAAAAATGATACCGCCCTTGGCGGTACCGTCGAGCTTGGTGAGGGTGATGCCACTCAAGCCGACGGCTTCATTAAATTCCTGTACCTGGCTGAGTGCGTTCTGCCCGGTGCCGGCATCCACGACCAGCATAACTTCATGCGGGGTGCTGTCATCCAGCTTGCCCATGACCCGCTTGATCTTCTTCAATTCTTCCATCAGGTTGGTCTGGGTGTGCAGCCGCCCGGCAGTATCGGCAATCAGTACATCAATATTACGTGAGCGTGCCGCGCTCAGCGAATCAAAGATGACCGAGGCCGAATCGGCACCCTGTTGCTGTGCGATTACCAGGACATCATTGCGTTCCCCCCAGCTTTGTAACTGCTCGACCGCGGCGGCGCGGAAGGTGTCGCCGGCGGCCAGCATCACCTTCAGGCCCTGTC
>JAQBDO010000089.1:0-6480 GCA_032124375.1 Gammaproteobacteria bacterium | reverse complement strand
ACGGTTGCAGGGCACGGACGCCGGGGGCAGCCAGGTCCAGAAAACTGTCGGTTGATATAGACATATATGCAAGTTTACAGATCGCGCTTGCCAAGCGCTCCTGCACCGGAGTAGATACACCCACAGGAGCAGATTGCATCCACGAAGATTAGATGACCGCCTTCGGATAGGAACCCAGCACCTTCACGGCAAAGGCCGCCTGTTCAAGGGCCAGCAGCGCGGCGGCAACCTCGGCATCATCGCGATGGCCGACGAGATCGATGTAAAACACGTATTCCCACATCGCCTGCCGTGACGGGCGGGATTCAATGCGCGTCATGCTGATACCATGCTGTGCAATCGGCTGCAGCATGGCGTATAGGGCGCCGGGCCTGTTGTTCACCGACACCAGCAGTGAAGTCTTGTCCTTGCCACTGGGCCGCGCGGCCTGCGGCCCAATTACCAGGAATCGGGTGGTATTGTCCGGCTGGTCCTCGATATTGCGTTCCTTGATGGTCAGCCTGTAGAGATCGGCCGCCACATCACTGGCAATGGCCGCTGCATTTTCATCATCACTGACTATGCGAGCAGCCTCTGCATTGCTGCCAACAGCAACATAGGCGGCACCCGGAAGATTGGCTTCCAGCCAGCCACGGCATTGTGCCAGTGCCTGCTGGTGCGCCAGTACCCGGGTCACTTTTGCATTGCCTTTATTCACCAGCAGATGATGATGGATGCGTAACTCCACTTCTCCACAGATGTTCAGGCGTGACTGTTGAAACAGATCCAGCGTGTGACTGATCACGCCTTCAGTCGAATTTTCCACCGGCACAACGCCGTAGTCTGCCGCACCGGCAGCCACTTCGCGGAAGACATCATCAAGCGTGTCCAGTGCCAGCGTTTGCACGGAATGGCCGAATTGTTTCAGCGCTGCCGCCTGCGTGAAAGTCCCTTCAGGACCCAGGTAAGCAATAGTGAGCGGTTTTTCCAGTGCCAGGCAGGCCGACATGATTTCCCGGAACAGGCGCACCATTTCCTCGGCCGGCAAGGGACCGGTGTTGCGCTCACTGACGCGGCGCAAAATAGCTGCCTCGCGTTCCGGCCGGTAAAAATGGGCAGCCTCGCCCTCACCTGACTTGACCTCGGCAACCTCCGCAGCACACGCGGCGCGTGTATTGATCAGTGTCTGGATCTGTTCATCGAGCGCATCGATCCTGTTGCGCAGCTCGTCAAGTTTTTCCTCGGAACTCATCTTAGTCAGCCGCATTCAGTGCCCTGCTGGCTTGGCAAGGCGTTGCTTGTAGACGCTGTAACAGCTCATCACTTCATACTGCATCGCGACAATATTTACCCGGTCTACAGTAACCGCACATTCAGCACACCCTTGATTGCCGCTATATCCTCAAGGCATGCGGGCTGAACTTCCGAGTCGACATCAACCAGTGTGTAGGCCAGTTGATTTCGGGATTTGTTAAGCATATCCAGAATATTCAACCCGGCATTTGCCATGCAGGTCGAAATCTGACCGAGCATATTGGGCACATTCTCATTCACCACGGCAATACGGTGATTACCGTTACGCGGCATTTGCATTTCGGGAAAATTGACTGAATTTCTTACATTGCCATTCTCGAGGAAATCACGCACCTGTTCAGCCACCATGACCGCACAGTTGTCCTCGGCCTGCTGGGTAGATGCCCCCAGGTGCGGCAGAGTCACAACGCGCGGATGGTTCTTCAGCAGGTTACTCGGGAAATCGCAAATGTAGGAATACACCTTGCCGGCGTCAATTGCAGCAACGACCGCTGCATCGTCGACGACGCCATTGCGCGAGAAGTTCAGGATAACCGCGTTGTCCTTGATCAGCTTGAGGCGCTCGGGATTGATCATGTTGTGTGTCGCATCGACCAGCGGTACATGGAAGGTCACGTAGTCTGCATTCGCGAGTAATTCCTCGACGCTTGCGGCCTGTCGAACATCCGATGACATCTCCCATGCACGCTTGACGGTAATATCCGGGTCAAAGCCGATGACATTCATGCCCAGCGCAAGCGCACCATTGGCAACCTGTACACCAATCGCGCCGAGTCCGATTACGCCGAGTGTTTTACCGGGTAATTCAAAACCGACAAACTGTTTTTTTCCTGCCTCGACTGCCTTGTGGATGGCGGCATCATCACCTTCCAGGGAGCGGGAAAAATCCCACGCCTGACAGATGTTTCTGGAGGCAAGCAACATCCCGGCAATCACCAGTTCTTTCACTGCATTGGCATTCGCACCAGGCGCATTGAAAACCGGAATACCGGCATGGTTCATGCGCTCAACAGGTATGTTGTTTACACCGGCACCGGCACGGCCAATCGCCTTGACGGACACCGGCACCACCATGTCATGCATGTTGAACGAGCGCAGCAGGATGGCATCCGGATGCTGGATCTCGGAGGCCACTTCATAGGACTGGCGCGGAAAACGTTCCAGACCCAGAGGAGAAATATTATTCAGAGTAAGAATTTTGTACATTGTCAGGAAATTACCTGTAATCAAAATGAATAGGTAGCGTCCGAAGGCTCAGGCCCTGGTACGTTCAAACCCGGCCATAAAGTCAATCAGGGCATCAACTCCCGCCTCGGGCATGGCGTTATAGATACTGGCGCGCATGCCACCCACGGAGCGGTGACCCTTCAGGCTGAGCAACCCGGCTGACTTGGCCTGGGAGAGAAATTCACTGTCCAGCCCGGCATCCGCAAGCGTGAACGGCACGTTCATCCAGGAGCGACAGTCGACATCAACCGGACTGGTATAGAACTCCGAGCGATCGATGGCCGCGTACAGGCGTTGAGACTTGCGCAGGTTAATCTCTGCCATGGACACAACACCACCCTGCTGCTTCAGCCATTTGAATACCAGGCCGGCAACATACCAGGCATAGGTTGGCGGGGTATTCAGCATGGAACCGTTATCGGCATGCTGCTTGTAGTCAAACATGGAGGGCGTGCCTGCAAGGGTCTCGCCAAGCAGGTCATCCCGTACAATCACCACCGTCAGACCAGCCGGGCCGATATTCTTCTGCGCCCCTGCATAGATCACGCCGAAGCGTGAGACATCAATCGGCCGGGATAGCAGGGTCGAGGACATATCCACGACCAGCGGTACGTCACCCGTTTCCGGGACCCAGTGAAACTCGACACCGCCGATGGTTTCATTCGGTGTGTAGTGCAGGTAGGCGGCATCGCTATTCAAGCGCCAGGAGTCAAACGCAGGGATGGTGGTACAGTTGCTGTCTTCCGATGAAGCCACCACGTTCACTTCGCAATAGCGCCGTGCCTCGGCAATGGCCTTTTTCGACCAGGCACCGGTATTCACATAGTCCGCCTGCTGCCTGCCGCGCAACAGGTTCATAGGCACCATTGCAAACTGACTGGTCGCCCCGCCCTGCAGAAACAGCACCCGGTAATCATCCGGGACAGACAACAACTCACGCAGGTCGGCTTCAGCCTGTTCGGCAATCGAAAGATACTCTTTCCCGCGGTGACTCATCTCCATCACCGACATGCCGCTGCCGTGCCAGTCCAGCAGTTCATCGCGTGCCTGTTCCAGTACGGCCCCTGGCAATACCGCCGGTCCGGCGCTGAAATTATAGATCTCGGACATTATTTCCAATCCTTATGATTATCACTCCCGTCGGGAGGAATTTTGTGGCGAGAGGACTCTGGTTTCCCCTCAGACTAACTATCATTATTCGCGCTCACCCGTGTCGGTGTCGGTGCCTGCATGACCCTCGTCACTAGTGTCGTCGTCATCCTTGTCCTCGACAATGCGCTCGATACCGACCAGGCTCTCGCCATTGACCAGGGATATCAGGCGTACCCCCTGGGTATTCCTGCCCATGACGGAAATCTCGTTGACGCGGGTACGCACCAGTGTCCCGCCACCACTTATCAACATCACCTCATCATTGTCATCGGCCGGTACAGCACCGACGACGGCACCATTTCTTTCAGTTACCTGGATAGCGATCACGCCCTGGCCGCCGCGGCCATAGACCGGGTAGTCATCTGCCAGGGTGCGCTTGCCATAACCGTTCTCGGTTGCAGTCAGTACCGGGCTGTCACTGGCGATAATCAGTGAAATTACATGCTGACCCGGTTGCAGCTTGATACCACGCACACCGCAGGCGGTGCGACCCATGGCGCGCACATCATCCTCGCTGAAGCGAATCACCTTGCCGGCATTACTGAACAGCATGATGTCACGCGTACCGTCCGTGACCGCCACATCAATCAGGTAATCATCCTCACGCAAATCAATACCGATGATGCCGTTGGCACGCTGGCGGGAAAAACTGGACAGCGCGGTCTTCTTCACGGTACCCATCGCAGTGGCCATGAATATAAAGTGATCTTCAGTAAAATCACGAACCGGCAGTATCGCATTAATGCGTTCGTCTGCCTCAAGCGGCAACAGGTTCACGATCGGCTTGCCGCGCGATATGCGACCGGCCTGTGGCAACTCGTAGACCTTCAGCCAGTAGACCTTGCCGCGACTGGAAAAACACAGAATCGTATCGTGGGTGCTGGCAATAAAGAGCTTGTCAATGAAATCCTCTTCCTTGACACCGGCCGCACTCTTGCCGCGACCGCCGCGGCGCTGCGCGCGGTAATCGGACAGCGGCTGGGATTTTGCATAGCCGGCATGTGACAGCGTCACCACCACGTCTTCCTCGGTAATCAGGTCTTCCAGTGTCAGGTCGAGATGATCGGTGAGAATTTCCGTGCGGCGTTCATCGCCGAACTGGTCGCGCATCGCTTCCAGTTCCTCACGGATCACCTGCATCAGGCGATCCGGATTTTGCAGGATGGCGAGCAGTTCATCGATCAGGTCGAGCAGCTCCTTGTACTCATCAACTATCTTGCCCTGCTCCAGACCGGTCAACTGGTGCAGGCGCAGTTCAAGAATCGCCTGCGTCTGCGTCTCGGACAGCCGGTAACCGTCTGCAACCAGGCCGAATCCGGCTTCCAGTTCATCGGGACGCGATGCATCGGCACCGCTGCGCTCCAGCATGCCGGTCACGGCACCCGGCTCCCAGCTGCGGTCCATCAGCGCCTGTTTGGCAACCGCGCGGTTCGGAGAAGACTTGATAAGCCTGATGACTTCATCAATATTCGAGAGGGCAACGGACAGGCCTTCCAGGATATGCGCACGCTGTCGTGCCTTGCGCAAGTCAAACACCGTGCGTCGGGTGACGACGTCACGGCGATGACGGATAAAGGCTTCCAGGTACTGCTTCAGGTTGAGCAACTGCGGACGACCATCGACCAGCGCGACCATGTTGATGCCGAATACATTCTGCAGCTGGGTATGCTGGTAAAGATTGTTCAGCACCACTTCGGCCACTTCACCGCGCTTCAGGTCCACCACCATGCGCATGCCGTCCTTGTCCGACTCATCACGCAGGCCGGAGATACCCTCGATCTTCTTGTCCTTCACCAGCTCGGCGATCTTCTCCAGCAGGCGCGCCTTGTTGACCTGGTAGGGCAATTCGGTGAACACCAGCTTCTGGCGACCCTTGCCGTCGTCACCCTCGACGTGGTTGCGTGCACGAATATAAATGCGGCCACGACCGGTGCGGTAGGCCTCGTGTATCCCGCGCACACCATTAATGATACCGGCGGTCGGGAAATCCGGGCCAGGCACGTATTCCATGAGGCCGGCGATGTCTGTATCGGGATTTTCAATCAGCGCCAGACAGGCATTGGTGATTTCTGTCAGGTTATGCGGCGGGATATTGGTCGCCATACCAACGGCGATACCGGCAGAGCCGTTGACCAGCAGGTTCGGCACCCGTGTCGGGAACACCGATGGCTCATGCTCGGATTCGTCGTAGTTGGCAACGAAATTGACGGTTTCCTTGTCAAGGTCGGCAATCAGTTCATGCGCTATTCGTGACATGCGTACTTCGGTGTAACGCATGGCCGCCGGTGAATCGCCGTCCACGGAACCGAAGTTGCCCTGCCCGTCGACCAGCATGTAGCGCAGCGAGAACGGTTGAGCCATGCGCACGATGGTGTCATACACGGCCGTGTCGCCATGCGGGTGATACTTACCGATCACGTCACCGACGATTCGCGCCGATTTCTTGTAGGGCTTGTTCCAGTCATTGCCGAGCTCGCTCATGGCGAACAGGGCGCGGCGATGCACCGGTTTCAGTCCATCACGCACATCCGGCAGGGCACGTCCCACGATCACACTCATGGCGTAATCGAGATAGGACTGCTTCATCTCGTCTTCGATATTGACGGGCAGAATTTCTTTCGCGAAGTCGCTCATTGGGTAGGGTATTCAACGTCCCTGTTCAGGTGATTTCAGGCCGCAAACCGCATCAGGCAGTATCGACGGCAATAAAGACCGGCCATTTTAGCACAGCCGGCTACCCCACTACACCCGCAATATAATGCTTTCTGGCGTCACTCAGGGCGCCTCGCGGCTTTTGCCGGAAATAGC
>JAQBDO010000088.1:0-4589 GCA_032124375.1 Gammaproteobacteria bacterium | reverse complement strand
CATATTCCGCAAACAGCCGCTTCGCCTGATATTCATGTAAGTGCATGGCGTGAGTGTGTCAAACTTGGGTAGCTCTAATCAAGTCATTCATACCGACACCGGCCATGATGAAGCCTCACGGCAGCGGCACCTGCCACGCAGTGTATCAACATGAGGGCGCCGTAACATGCCTGACGGCTGTAGTTAGGGTAATATCTGCGTAAATACTTATCTGCCACTAATACAAATCACAGTCTCCCATGCGCACCCTGCTTATCATCATTGTTCTGGCACTCATCGTCGTGATAGCGAAACGGCTGTGGCAAACACCCCCGCCGTCGAAAAAGTCCAGCCGTGAGGCCGGCAAAATAGTGCAATGTGCTCACTGCGGTATCTTCATACCCGAACAAGAGGCGCTCACACGTGGAGAGCACTGTTACTGCTCGCAAGCCCATCTCGACAAGGATTTACACAACAAGTCGTGACATCTTGCTGCCTTCATTCCAGCCAGTCCGGTGCATTTAAACGCTGCCCATGAAAGATTTTTATGAAGACAGGTTTCCCAACCAGGAAGCCCTTGATGCCCTGACATGGAGACCACTGCGGCTGCTGAGTTTCTACCGCGTCATCCTGGCGGGTTTATTGACAGTTTTGTTTTTCTCTCTTGCCGACAGCACCACGCTGGGCATACAAAACAGCACCATTTACAAACTGACAGCCATCGGCTATCTGCTGTTCGGCGTAGTGGCAGGCTTCACGGTCCGCCTGCGCCACCCCGGCTACGAGTTACAGACTATCGTCCAGATACTGGTGGATATTGCAGCCATTACGCTGCTGATGTTCGCCAGCGGCGGCCCGGCCAGCGGCCTCGGTATTCTGCTGATCATTTCTGTTGCTACCGGCAGTATCCTGCTGCCTGGCCGGATGGCCTTCCTGTTTGCCGCCCTTGCCACCATTGCTATCATGGGAGAACAGATTTACAGCTCGCTGGCACTGGATGCCTCCAGACCGACTGGCTACACGCAGGCCGGACTGCTGGGGCTGGCCTTGTTTGCAACTGCCAGTATTGCCTACCTGCTGGTCCGGCAGATCAAGGAGACTGAAGCGCTGGCACTGCGTCGCGGCATCGACATCGACAATCTCGCCACGCTCAATGCTCACATCGTGCAGCGCTTGCAGGCGGGTATCATCGTCACTGATCACAAACATCGCATCCGCCTCATCAACGACACCGCCCTGAAGTTGCTGGACATACCGAATGCAAAACCCAACCAGCCACTGGAGACCTTCTCACCTGACCTCTACAACAGGCTGGAACAATGGCGTCAATCACCGGACACGGAGCCTTCATTGCTGACCGCTGCAACGGCCGGCACAAAGCTGCTGACACACTTTACCTTGCTGGGGACTTCCGAGGGACTGGGGTCGCTGATTTTTCTCGAAGATACCGCGACCATGTCGAAGCAGGCGCAACAGATAAAACTGGCCTCACTGGGTCGCCTGACAGCGAGTATTGCCCATGAAATCAGGAACCCGCTGGGCGCCATCAGCCATGCTACACAGTTGCTCAACGAATCAGAGTCACTGGATGACGGAGACCGGCGTCTAACCACCATCATTGGCAATCACACCCGGCGGGTAAACACGGTGGTAGAAAATGTACTGCAGCTATCACGTCCCGGCACCTCAGTTCCGCAACAGACAAGGCTGCACGACTGGCTGGAAAGTTTTTGCAATGAATTTGCGCACAGTGGCCACTGCCAGCCGAACCAGATCAGCTTTACTGTCCGGCCTGAAGACCTGGAAATCCATAGCGACCCCCGCTTGTTGCATCAGGCCGTCTGGAACCTGTGCCAGAATGCTGCCCGGCATGCCGCCGAAAATCCGGCCGGGTTGCAGATCAGGCTTGAAGGAAAGCGTTCAACCGCAAGCGACAAACCTTGTCTTGATATCATTGATAACGGCGCCGGCATCGATCCCGAGCTGGCAGAAAAGATATTCGAACCGTTTTTTACCACCAAAAGCAGCGGCACCGGACTGGGACTGTATATAGCGCGAGAAATCTGTGAGAGCAATCAGTCGCCACTGATGTATATTCCGGTCACTGACGGTGGCAGCTGTTTCCGTATCACCTTTACCGGCAAGGCCGCACTGGCTTCTGCGACCTTTACATAAATGACACATTTATGAACACTCACCTGGCACTTATTGTTGATGACGAACCGGATATTCGGGAACTGCTCGAACTGACTCTGGGACGCATGGATATCAACACCCGCAGCGCATCTGACCTGAAAGAGGCACAGGCCCTGCTGGCATCCGAGAAATTCGATATCTGTCTGACCGACATGCGACTGCCCGACGGTAACGGCATTGACCTGGTCAGGCATATTCAGCAACAGGGGACAGACCTTCCGGTAGCGGTCATTACCGCCTATGGCAGCATGGATACAGCTGTTGAAGCACTCAAGGCCGGTGCCTTTGATTTTGTCACCAAGCCGGTGGATCTGACGGTACTGCGCAATCTTGTCAAAAGCGTGCTAAAACTCTCTGATGAATCCATACAACGGGACCGTCGCAGCCGTGACACGCTGCTGGGTGATGCGCAATCAATGCGCGATATCCGTTCGACCATTGAAAAACTCGCGCGCAGCCAGGCCCCGATCTATATCAGCGGCGAGTCGGGTACCGGCAAGGAACTGGTTGCAAAGCTGATTCACAGCAAGGGACCACGGGAAGACAACCCGTTCATACCGGTCAACTGTGGCGCCATCCCTTCGGAGCTCATGGAAAGCGAGTTCTTTGGTCACCTCAAAGGCAGTTTTACCGGTGCCGTGAAAGACAAGAAGGGTCTGTTTCAGGTGGCCGAAGGCGGCACGCTGTTTCTGGATGAAGTCGCCGAACTGCCCCTGCACATGCAGGTCAAGTTACTGCGCACTATCCAGGAAAAGGCAGTGCGACCCATTGGGGCCGAGCAGGAGATACCGACTGACGTCCGTATTCTGTCGGCAACGCACAAGGACCTCGCACAACTGGTCGGGGCAGGCCTGTTCCGCCAGGATTTATATTACCGCCTGAACGTGATCCAGCTGCAGGTGCCGGCACTGCGCGAGCGCAGCGAGGATATACCCCTGCTGGCTGAGCATTACTTAAGCAAGCTGGTCCGTGAAAGCAGGCAACCAAACCTGTCCCTGGACGAAAACGCCCTGCAGGCGCTGAGTCACTACGATTTTCCGGGTAATGTCCGTGAGCTCGAGAACATCCTCGAGCGTGCGACCACCCTGTGTGAAGACAACACCATCACGCTGGCAGACCTGCAACTACCGGTAGCGACGGTCGTTACCCGACCGGTGCAGCAGGCCCCTGAAGTGGCCACCGGCGCGGTTGCGCTGGATGACTATATGGAAAACATCGAGAAAGATGTCCTGATCAAGGCGCTGGAACAAACACGCTACAACAAGACGGCCGCCGCCCGGTTGCTGGGCATCTCCTTCCGCGCCCTGCGTTATCGCCTGAAGTAACTGGGTCTCGAGTAGTATCCCCTGTCGGTCTCTTCCCGCCCCCACTGTCGTGCGCGTGTACCTGGCCACCACCAGTCAACCCGACCAGGGTCAGAATGTGACGCTGGACGTCACTTTCTGACCGCTTGTGTGCGCCAGCTCTCATTCTTTACCGGGATTCCCGGCAATCGGAATACCGGTGATTGCGCACAAGCCCCTTCTGCACACTTACCCTTTTATATCGTAACTATATGTTTATTAAAGCTATATATAGCACCACACAAACATCTTTCCTGCCTGATTTTCCGAGTGACAGAAAACTGGCACGGAAACTGTATTACCACTAGCAGCCAAAGAATCCGGGCCACCGTCCGATAGCAAGGCTGAACAAGGAAGCTCGGTGTCGGGCTACCAACAAGGATGTACACCAACGTTTACTAACCACACGAGGGCAACACCATGAAACTGCAAAAAGGTTTTACATTGATCGAACTGATGATCGTTATCGCGATTATCGGCATCCTGGCCGCCATCGCCATTCCGGCTTACCAGGACTACATCGTCCGCTCCAAGATCTCGGAAGGCCTGAACATGGCCGGTGCTGCCAAACTGGCCGTGGCTGAGACCTATGACAGCTCGGGCATATTGCCTGACGGCAACGGTACTGCCGGTCTGCCAGTCGCCACCGATATCACTGGCACCTATGTGTCAAGTATCGGTGTAAGTACCGACGGTGTCATCAGCATCTCCTACAACAGCTCTGTTGGCGGCAACCCCACGGCGAACGGCAAGGTACTGCAGCTGACCCCGACAAGCACTGAGGGCTCCATGACATGGGTCTGTGCCAGTCCCGGTGGGGATATTGTCAACAAGTACCTCCCGTCTAACTGCCGTAACTAACAAGGCATAGCAGTCTGGTCAAGAATGCCCCGGTGACGGGGCATTCTTTTATCCGTTTCATTTTTTATTCTTTTCCGGACATTGTCAGGCTGCCAACAATGCATGACAATCAGCAACCATCCCGAACAGCACCCGACCCGGTCCCTGACGATGATTCCTGCACCCATTGAATACGGCTATCAGGCAATTGAGTAACTTAAGCAAAAAATA
>JAQBDO010000087.1:0-6444 GCA_032124375.1 Gammaproteobacteria bacterium | reverse complement strand
GTTTTCCCGGGCATACCGGGTATTTCCTGTACCAGCCGGGGAACCAGATAGCCGGGCAGGGTTGCGCTGACCTCGACGAGCAGCTTCCGGGCGGTTACCGCATCAACCTCAAAATGGGCGGCCCCCTGTACCCTGTCCAGCTGGTGCAGGTAGTAGGGCAGCACCCCGGCTGAAAACAGGCGCGCACTCAGTTTTGCAAGTGTTGCAGCATTGTCATTAATGTTTTTTAACAGTACTGACTGATTCAGCAGAATAACGCCTGCGCTGCTCAATTCCTTCATGGCAGCACTGACACTGGCATCAATCTCGTTGGGATGATTGCAGTGTATGACTATTACAACTTTCAGGTTTTGTGTGGTCAGCCAGGCAAGTAGTCCCTCATCTATGCGCTCCGGCAGTACCACAGGCAAGCGTGAATGGATGCGAAGGGTATGCAGGTGCTCAATATTTTCCAGTTGATCGGTGAGGGCCTGCAAGCGTGCATTAGTCACTGTCAGGGGGTCGCCACCACTGAGAATAAGTTCTGTGATCTCGGGGTGTTGCTCAATATATTTAACCGACGGTTGCCAGTGGTCTGTTGCCGGGTTGGCATCCGCATACGGAAAGTGCTGCCGGAAACAATAGCGGCAATGAATAGCGCAGGCGCCGGTAGTGGTCAATAATGCCCGGCCCTTGTATTTGTGCAGCAGTCCCGGGACCGGCATGCTGTCCATTTCTTCCAGTGGGTCACTGATAAAACCGGCTGTGTTTGCGGTCTCTTGCTGGACGGGTAGCACCTGCAGCAATAGCGGGTCCTGATGGTCCCCCTTGTTCATGCGGTCTACAAAACCGCGTGGGACGCGCAGCGGGAAATTACCGGCCAATTGTCGGGTTTTCAATCGTGCCGGATCGATTTGCAGGATATCCAGCAGTTCATCGGTTGATTTCACAGCCTGGGCCAGCAGGGTTTGCCAGACCGTTTTTTGTTCCGGACTCTGTATTCGGGGTATCATAGCGAGCGTTTTTTCATTCATCGGGTAATACAAGGTTAAAAGTCATATGGCATCTTACAGCACCAATGAGTTTAAGGGCGGTCTGAAAATCATGATTGATGGTGATCCCTGCACTATTATTGAAAATGAATTTGTGAAACCCGGCAAGGGGCAGGCCTTTGTCAGGGCCAAGATCCGCAATCTGAAAACCGGGCGGGTGGTTGAGCGTACCTATAAGTCCGGTGAGTCGGTAGAGGCAGCCGATGTGATGGATGTCGACTTGCAATACCTCTACAGTGACGGGGAATTCTGGCACTTTATGGATACCAGGACGTTTGAGCAGCAAGTTGCTTCAGCGGAGGCAGTGGGGGATGCCGTGAAGTGGCTCAAGGAACAGGATATGTGTGAAGTGACCTTGTGGAATGGCACGCCACTGGCAGTGACGGTGCCCAATTTTGTCATGCTGACCGTGACAGAAACTGATCCGGGGCTGCGTGGCGATACCTCGGGTGGTGGTGGTAAACCCGCAACACTGGAGACCGGGGCAGTTGTGCGCGTACCTTTGTTTATTGATGTTGGAGAGACACTCAAGATTGATACCCGTACTGGCGAGTATGTGGGTCGAGCGAAGGACTAGCCGGTTTTCAGCATCTTGCGTTTGGCGTAATGCACTCACATCCGGACTGGAGACCGACGGCCTCGCTTGACATGCTCAGGCTCAGGGCTGAACTGCTGACCCGGATCCGCTGCTTTTTTTCCGAACGGGATATTCTTGAGGTTGATACACCGGCGCTTTCTGTTGCCGCCAGCACAGACCCTGCCTTGCACAGCTTTGCTACTGTCTACAGTGGTCCGGGCATAGCTGCAGCAACGCCGTATTATTTGCACAGCTCTCCGGAGTTCCCGATGAAGCGACTGCTGGCTGCCGGAGCCGGCTCGATCTACCAGCTGTGCAAGGTGTTCAGGGATGGTGAATGCGGTGCGCATCACAATCCTGAATTTACCTTGCTGGAATGGTACCGCAACGGTTTCGATCATCTGGATCTGATGGACGAGGTGGAGCAGCTGCTGACGGCGGTGCTTGCCGGTATTGCACCGCTTGCCTCAGTACATCACTGGACTTACCGGGAGCTGTTTCTCCAGTTTGCAGACATCGACCCGTTTACTGTGTCGCCGGATGAATTGCGGATCGTGCTGGAAACAACCTATGGCATTACCTGTGTGGGTATGTCCAGAGATGATCTTGATGGCTGGCTGGATCTGGCGATGACCCACGTGATTGAGCCGCAACTGGGTGCGGGGCTGGTATTTGTGCGTGATTACCCGGCCAGTCAGGCTGCACTGTCGCGACTGCGTCCCGGTACACCGCCAGTGGCAGCCCGTTTCGAGGCCTATCTGAATGGCATCGAGCTGGCGAACGGGTTTCATGAGCTGGCAGATGCGGGTGAGCAGCGAGCACGGTTTGAGCAAGACCTTGAGCGTCGCAGCAATAATAACCTTAAGCCTGTCAGCATGGATGAACGTCTGTTGTCTGCACTGGAATCAGGACTGCCGGATTGTGCCGGTGTTGCGCTGGGGATTGATCGCCTGCTAATGATCGCCGGTGGTGGACACTGCCTGAATGATGTCATTGCTTTCCCGTTTGAGTATGCGTGAAAGTAACCGGCATATTATGATGTAACTGAACCAGTGTAATCACTGACAATCATGCTTGAAAATATTCGTGTTGTTCTATCGGCGACCAGTCACCCGGGAAATATTGGTGCAGCAGCACGCGCCATGAAAACCATGGGGTTAACACGCTTGTATCTGGTTAACCCGAAAGTGTTTCCTGCGGCCGAGGCGACTGCACGTGCTTCGGGGGCAGATGATGTACTTGCACATGCTGTGGTGTGTTCGGATATTGGGGAAGCGTTGTCGGGCTGCCAGCTGGTGATCGGTGCGAGTGCGCGTTCACGAACTATCCCATGTCCGGTTATCAATCCTGCAGAGAGTGCGGGCAAGTCATATTCTGAAAGTCGACAGGGTGAAGTCGCCATGCTGTTTGGGTGCGAGCGCGCAGGATTAAGTAATGCAGAAATTGACCGCTGCCATTATCTGGTGCAGATTCCATCAAATCCGGAATATGGTTCACTTAATCTGGCGTCTGCGGTACAGATTATCTGTTATGAAATACTGGTTGCTCACGAGCGGACCAGGCAGTGTGAAGTTGTGCCGGATTACGTGCCGGCAAGCGCGGATGAACTGGAACGTTTTTACGGACATCTTGAGCAAGCATTGATCGAGCTGGATTTTCTTGATCCGGCCAATCCCCGACATTTGATGCGCAGACTGCGTCGCCTGTATGGCCGTGCCCGTCCGGATGACAATGAAGTCAATATATTGCGGGGAATGTTGACGGCAGCGCAGCAGGCTGCCAAAGGACGCTGAGCGTCCGGTTGCCACTGTTAATGGTGGTCGCGGTGTCATGCACTGACAGCAAGCTTGTGTCAGAATAGACTCATGCCAACATTTACAATGCCAGTGAGTACAATAAAGGTGCTATTACTAAACCCTATGCTTTCTGTCCAAATGAACCATGTTTGAAAGAATCCGCGAAGACGTGCGTTGTGTGTTTGACCGTGACCCGGCGGCACGTAACGCATTTGATGTGCTGACAACATATCCAGGCATTCATGCCATTCTTATGCATCGGCTTAGCCACTGGCTGTGGGCGCAGGGCCTGAAGTGGCTGGCACGGGTGTTTTCAAATATTGCACGCTTGTATACCGGTATTGAAATTCATCCGGGGGCAACGATCGGCCGGCGTTTTTTTATTGACCATGGTATGGGTGTGGTTATTGGAGAGACTACGGAGATAGGTGACGACTGCACGCTGTATCATGGCGTTACCCTGGGCGGAACCAGCTGGGACAAGGGCAAGCGTCACCCGACACTGGGTAATAATGTGGTCATCGGTGCCGGTGCCAAAGTGCTGGGTCCTATTGTTATTGAAGATGGTGTCCGTATTGGTTCCAATGCCGTGGTACTGAAAAGTGTGGCGGCGGATATGACCGTTGTCGGTGTTCCGGGACGACTGGTGAGTGCTTCCCATGAACCGGATGAGAAACGCCAGGCAATTGCCAGGAAGATGGGTTTTGATGCCTACGGTGAGACACACGATATGCCGGACCCGGTTGCAACGGCCGTGAATGGCATCCTCGATCACATTCATATGATGGATCAGCGCCTCGAGGATATGTGCAAGGGCCTGAAGGATCTGGGTGCGGAAGTGGGTGATGTTAACATGACGGATCTGGGGTCATGTGCTTTAAAGCATGTGGATGACACGGAAATAAAGACGGGTGCTACCAGACCGGATGAACACAAGGAATCGGGTTCGGATAGTTAGTGTATAATTTGTGCGGCAACAACCAGGTTTTTGGGTGATCAGAATGCGCAGGAATATATCTTGAAACTGACCAGTAAGGGGCGATACGCCGTCACGGCCATGCTGGATCTTGCCTTCCACACGGAGACTGGTCCGGTAACCTTGGCCGAGATTTCCAAACGTCAGGATATCTCGCTTTCCTATCTGGAGCAGTTATTTACCCGCCTGAGGAAGCAACAACTGGTGCGTAGTACGCGTGGACCGGGCGGCGGGTACTCGTTGAATAAGCCTGCTGATCAACTTGCGGTTGCGGAAATTGTGGCGGCTGTTGATGAGACGGTAGATACCACACGTTGTAGCGGTGCCAGTAACTGTCATGATGGACGTCAGTGTCTGGCGCATGAGCTGTGGGATGATCTCAGTCAGCAGATTTTCGGTTTTCTCGAAGGCATCAGTCTCCAGGATCTCATGGAAGAGGGCAGCATCAGGGATGTTGCCGCACGGCAGGATAAAAGAATGCAGGAACCAGCGAGTATTAAAATTACCCTCCCGTCTGAAATAAGCTAGTCAGCTCCGGTTTAAACCGCCCCAACAGACAGCAAGGCCGGATTTTCCTGCTGGACAGTGCTTTTAGTGTAGTTATTGGCGTTTCTGAGACTTGAGACACAGCAATTACGGCCATGCATCACGGAACTTCCTGCTTGTCTGCCGATAAGATAATCATCAACGGGGCGAGAAATACAGGAGAGGGTTATGCACAAGTTATTCGCTATCGGCATTGGTATATATCTGGCAGGCGATCCGAGTTTGAGTATGCTCTCGGTATTTAATGAATCGAAGGAAGTAATTGTCGCAATTGCACTCGCACTGGTTGCTGTACCGTGGGTAGCTTCACAACTTGATAACTGACCCTGTCATTTGACGGCCCGACACCGTCTTGTGTGAAGTGATCCATCAGTCGACTCCGGACAACGTGCCAGGGTCGGCTTTTTTATTGCCCGCTATATTTGCACGTTCATGTGCATTGTCTCCGTGGCAAGCAGTATTCAGGGTGGAAATTAAATGTTTCGGTGTAACTATTCACCACTGATGTACGGGGCACGGAGGGGGTAGGGGGTATTGGTTAACCCGTCTGATGGGTGCGTCGCTGCGCTTCTTCACCCATCCTGCAAAAAAACGCAGGTCTTTGCAGGATGGGTAAAGCTCAGCGTACCCTACGGTCCGTAGAATGTAGTGAATAGTTAGGTTTCGGTCAGCATTTTTTCCATACCAGCAAGCGGTTGTTAACCGGCATTTCGTAATCAGCTTCCAGTGTCAGGGCATTTGCCGAGGCAAGTTGGTCAAGTGCCTCAAAGTTACGTATGCCGCTGGCCGGGTCACGGTCTTTCAACCATGCATCGAAACGTCTGTTACTGTCGCTGCTGTAGTTTCCGCCGTAATTGAACGGGCCGTACAGGCAAAACGCGGCACCTGTATCCAGCAGTTCCCCAATCCCCGTGAACATATGCTGTACGGCCGGCCAACTCATAATGTGTGTTGTGTTGGCGCTGAACAGGCCGTCATACTTGTGTGCAGGCCATGATGTCCCGGTTACATCCAGAGAGAGGGGCGCCAGGGTGTTTTCAAGTCCGGCTTCCTGAATCCATGCATGAATACTTGCGTGGTTTTCTTTGAGGTCACTGGTTTGCCAGCGCAGATGCGGTAGCTGAGCAGCGAAGTAAACGGCGTGTTGCCCGGTGCCGCTGCCAATTTCCAGGACATCTCTGGCATCTGAAAATACTGTTCTCAGCAGTGCCAGGATGGGTTCCTTGTTCTGTTCGCAGGCCCCGGAATATTGTTTCATCACGATCATTCTTGTGCACAACAGGCCGCCGTGCCAGTCACTATCGGACTGGCACGGCGAGAGCAGGCCGTTAGTTGACCGGAATCTTTCTTGGTTCCGGCTTTGCCTGTTTCGGTATCGTTACTTCCAGTACGCCATCACTGGCAGCTGCACTGATATTGGTTGAATCAATGGTATCCGGCAAGGTGAACTGTTTCATGAAGGTGCCTTGGGTGCGTTCGCGACGGCGGTAGCCCTGTTCGGAAATTTCGGTTTCTGTC
>JAQBDO010000086.1:0-3804 GCA_032124375.1 Gammaproteobacteria bacterium | reverse complement strand
GGACCATCGCCCTGGCGTCCAGTAAGGCGCGCCACTGGGGCACGTGCGGCGCATTGGTGATCTTCCCATCGAACATTTTCGCATCCGTCGAGTAACGGGGGATAAAAAGAAAGCCTGAATACGTCCTACAATATAGACTCCGATGATGAGGCATTCACACTATATTGAGGACACTCCAGTAGTCCATGCGTGATTCGCCACCCCCCACGATCATTCCGAAACTGTCAGATAACAATCTGTTTCAGATCATAGACCACTGGGTAGCAGCCCAGCCAGACGCCTTGCTTTTCAGTTTCCTGGACAGCCGCGGAGATATTCTGGAGCAGTTAACGTACCGGCAATTCTCCGATGCAGTAGACAGGCTGGCAGGGTATTTCCAGCAGACAGTCACGGCAGATTCCGGGGCGAGAATTCTGCTGAGTTACCAGCCCGGACTGGAGCTTATCTACGCGTTATTTGCCTGCAATAAAGCGGGCTTTATAGGCGTGCCAACCTTAGCCTTGACCGTGCATCAACTTCAGTCCTGGCTCTACGGTATCAATCACATACTCGATGACAGCCAGGCTGCCGGCATCGCCATGTGCAGCACGACGTGGAAAATACTTGATGCCTGCCAACCTGGTGATGCAGATGCCACCGCGGTTCGCGATCGGTTATCCGCCCTGAATCCGTTAGTCACTACCGAGACGGTGAATTCGGAATTCAGTCGACATGCGTGTCAGCCCTGTGACACTTTCTTCTTGCAGTACACATCTGGCTCCACCACCGATCCGAAGGGCGTCATGGTCAGCCACAGCAATCTGATTGCCAACGCTGAAGCTGTCGTTGATCACAGCATGCCGGTAACGGTTAGCTGGTTGCCGCAACAACACGACATGGGGTTGATAGGCTATTACATTAACATTGTGCTCAGTGGCGGCTGTACCTATGGATTCGCGCCGAGCTCATTTATCAAGCGCCCGGCATTATGGCTTGAAACGATAAGCAGATTTCGCGCGACAGCGAGTTCGATCCCTGACTTCGCGCTTGAACTATGTCTGAATGACAGACGCGTTCCACAAAGCTCCCTGGAACACTTTGATTTAAGTTCTTTGCGCTTCCTGATGGTGGCTGCCGAGCCCGTCAATCCGACTAATTTCTCTGCATTTCTGAAGAAGTTCGCTCCTTGTGGCTTGAGGGCAGAGAGCATGTTCGTGGCATACGGGCTGGCTGAATTCACGCTTGCCGTTAGCAGCTATGGCCGACGGTCCATTTCTCTGGACCGTAATGGTCTGGCGAATGGTGTCGTTGAAATAGCAAAAAGTAGTGCCGGTCATTCAGCAGTTCAGTTTATGAGCTGCGGACGCTTACTGGGTGATACCCGCATGGAAATCGTCAATCCGGAAAATCATTTACCGGCTGGCGCCGGCAAGACCGGAGAAGTATGGCTCAGTGGCAGGAGCAAAGCGCAGGGATACTGGAATAATCCTGTTCTTACCAAGTCCGTGTTTGAGGCCCGGATGGATTTAAATCAATGCAGATCCGCAAGCTATTTGCGGACCGGCGATATCGGGTTCATAGACAAGGATGAATTATTTATATGCGGCCGGATAAAAGACATGCTGATTATCCACGGCCGAAATATCTATCCACAGGATATAGAAGATGAAGTGCAGAAGGCGACGCCAAAGATCCGCAGTAACAGCGTAGTGGCCTTCGTCGCCGAAGGCAGTACGTCTATCACCGTTCTCGCGGAACTGGTAAGAGTCAACGACATTCCGGATAGTCTTCATATCGTTGCTGCCGTACGCGACAGGATGCAGATACCCATCACCAACCTGGTATTTTTGCCCCCACGCTCCATAGCCAGAACCAGTTCCGGAAAAATAAGGCGGGCGAGAACCCAGCAAATGTTTGAACAGGGGCTTCTCAACGTTATTTCCCAAAATCGCGGAATCAATACAAGCCATCCGGAAACCGAAACCAGCGCTGATCCGGATGAGCTTGAGTCATTGAAAAAACGCTATCGGCTGACAGGTGATGAGGACTTCACATTATTTGACGCCGGAATCGATTCGCTGGATCTGATTGTCCTGCTCCATTGGCTCAGGGATAAGTTTCGCAATCAGGATGCCAAAAATCTGGCAGCCCGTATCACTGTTCGGCTGTTTGGAATATTGACGGTGAAACAGATTTTTGGGGCAGTTCGCATGCTCAATGAAACTCCAGGGCTGGCGGGTGACTGGATGGCGAGCGTGATCAACCAGGCCTTGAACGATCGAATTGCACATGAGCGCCTGAGAATGAAGGAGGACCGTGTCTACCGGAGACCGGAAAGCACCACCGGCCAGACGCAGTCGATGTTGGCGACTGAGACTGAGGCGACCGATATATTGCTTACGGGTGGCACGGGATTTCTCGGACCATTTCTGTTGCTAAGTCTGTTGCAGCAGACAGAAAGCAAAGTTTATGTGCTGGTCCGCAGTGAGGAGCATGACAAGGCCGAACAACGCCTGCGACGGGAGTTCGAAAACACCATTGGTCCCTCGGCACCGATGGCCTGCTTTGACGCAAGGGTCACAATATTGTGCGGCGAACTTTCCAGACCGCATTTTGGTCTGCCGAATGCGGAGTGGGAACATCTGCTGAATAATATCGCGACGATTTATCACAACGGTGCCCTGGTCAACTACCTGCTTGATTACCAGCATATGCGACCAAGCAATGTTGCCGGCACGGCGCAGGTTATCGATTTCGCATTGACCGGCAGGCAGAAGATCCTGAACTATGTTTCCACTACCTTTATTTTCGGCTGGGCATCCAAAGACGTGTTATACGAAACTGACCAGAATAGCGACATGGACCACCTCGATTTCGGATACAGCCAATCCAAATGGGTGGCGGAACAACTCGTGTTGTCAGCGATGGCCCAGGGACTGGAGGCGCGCATCTTCAGGCCAGCATTGATAACGCCAGCTCTGGATGGACGTGGCGGCAACGTTGACATCACCCTGAGGCTGCTCGCTTTTATGGTAAGGCATGGTGTGTGCGTGGACACTCAAAATCAGGTCAGCTTCATGCCAGTGGATCTGACGGCGAATAATATCGTTGCCGTCGCTGGTCAATCGGAAACTATTAACAAGACATTCCATGTCACTCGAGATCGGCTGGAAACCATGCCGCAGATTACCGAAATCATCGGCCGGAAAACCAACACCAGGTTTGATGTATTTCCCCTCAAAGACTTCGTTCCTGAAGTTATAGAAAGATGCACCCGCGATGACTTGCTGTATCCGCTCCTCGATTTCCTTGTGGATTCAGTGGATAACATTGCTGCGATGGAATACAAGCTTTACGACAATTCCGGCTATCGCAGCGCCAGGGACCAGTCGCCGTGCGCTCTGCAGGACCCCCCATTGGAGAATGTGGTGGCAGGAATTATTAGCTACTTAAGACACAAAGACCTGCTGCCCCATGACCGGTCGGGATAACCAATCCATGCTGATTACCTTCGGTGCTCGGCGCTTAAGTCTGTCAATGATCGGGTGCGTGCTGGTTGTTGACCTGATCTGGTTGCCCTTCAGTGCCCTGAGTTTCAGTGCCGTTGATCTTGCTGTGATCACTGTGATCGCGGCTGCATATCTGCTGGCTGGCCCTATCCAGAGTCGATATGAATTTTCACCCGTGACAAAAAACCTTGCGGTTGAGCTATATATTTTGGTCCTGTTCGGCGCAGTGGGCTTTGTCTTTAGCTACCTGGTCATTGAAAGTGGCTGGACAATTCGAGACGAGTTGTTTGTAGCAATTGATAATGCTCTGGGCTTC
>JAQBDO010000085.1:0-4866 GCA_032124375.1 Gammaproteobacteria bacterium | reverse complement strand
CTGCGTATAGGGAAATCCCTTATATTGACTGAGCCGAACGCTCAAGAAGCATTCCAACAGATACCAATATGCTTACTTGTATCAACTCCACAGGCAGATGCGATGACAGCTGCGTATTGACCGGGAGGTATACATTCCATGCTTTCAGCGCCGCCCTTTACCCGCGACAAAAACAGCTTCTTAACAGCTTGCTGAAAAACTTCTTCTTACGTCATTGCGAGCACCTCACCCCGCTGCGCGGTCACAAATCGATGAGGAACTGTAGGTGCCCAGAGGTTACGCTGTGCTTACCCGTGAGGAAAGGCCGACACTTCATTGGTGCGAGAGTGCCCGTTTGCGAGCATGGTCTGGGGCTGAGCGACCCAATCACTAGTGGCGCATAGCGACCCTGTTCAAGAGAGTGCCTGTTTTCCACAGCCCTGCTCACGGCCTATAACCGTTAGCGGGGGAGCACTGAAGATGAAGAGACATAAGATGGAGCAAGCACAGCGGATTCGCTCGCACCTGAAGCAGGTGAATCTGTTTGCGGCGGGGATTGATATTGGCTCCCGGAGCCATTTTGTCGCGGTTCCGGAGGAATTGGACGAGCAGCCGGTTCGGGAGTTTGCCGGATTCACGGGCGATTTACATCGGCTGGCGGACTGGCTGGTGGAAATGGGCATCCAGACGATGGCGATGGAATCGACGGGGGTGTACTGGATCCCGGTCTACGAGATCCTGGAATCGCGTGGGCTAGAGGTTTTGCTAGTTGATGCCCGTCACGTCAAGAATGTTCCGGGGCGCAAAACGGATGTTCTGGACTGTCAGTGGATCCAACAACTGCATACCTATGGTTTGTTACGCGGCGCATTCCGACCGCCGGAAGAGATGGTGGCACTACGTTCGTATCTGCGCCAACGCGAGGGCCTGATCGCCAGTGCATCGGATTGCATCCGTCACATGCAAAAAGCGCTACGCCAGATGAATCTGCTGCTCGAAAACGTGGTGAGCGACATCACCGGCGTGACAGGTCTGGCCATCATACGGGCCATCCTGGCGGGTGAACGAGATAGCAAACAACTGGCCAAGCTACGGGACAAGCGCTGCCGCAGTGATGAGCGAACGATCGCCGGCTCACTGGAAGGCCATTATCGGGAAGAGCACCTTTTTGCGCTACAGCAAGCGGTGGAGTGCTATGACTTCTACCAGCAGCAGATCAAGGCGTGTGAGGGGGGGATTGAACGGCATATGCGGGAAATTGAAGGCGATAACGACAATGATCAGGATGTGCCGCCAGCCTCGAAGCCGAAGGGCCATAATAAAAACGGCTTCGACTTCGACGTGCGTAGCCAACTATACCGGCTGGCGGGCGTGGACCTGACCGAAATCAACGGCATGAGCGAAAGCAATGTCCTGACGATTGTCTCGGAGACGGGCCTTGATATGAATGCCTGGCCAAGCGAGAAGCACTTCGCTTCCTGGCTGGGTTTGAGTCCGGGGAACAAGATCACTGGAGGGAAGCAGCTTAGCGGTAAAACCAAGCCCTCGCCCAACCGTGCTGCCGCGGCTTTCCGTCTGGCGGCCTATTCCCTCGCTAATTCGAAAACGGCACTGGGTGCCTTCTACCGGCGATTGCGCAACAGGCTGGGCGCCCCAAAAGCGATCACGGCGACCGCACATAAGCTGGCACGCCTTTTCTATCGCCTGCTCAAGAACCGAACCCCGTTTATTGACCCTGGACAGGATTATTACGAGCAGCAGTACCAGGAGCGCGCCACCCGGAATCTGAAGAAAAGGGCGGCCGCACTCGGATACAAACTCATTCCAGAGTCGACAGGTGGCTTACAATAATCAAAGTGTTAGGGTTAAGTTCTTCAAGAGATCAGACGCAGTTTCAGCGGTGAATTGATAAATGGAGCCGGGCCATGCGCGGATAAGTAACTGTGCTTAAAGCCACATGATGATAATGCAGGTCCCTGGAGATATTCCCTGCGCAACCGGATTCCGGCCAGTGTTGGAATCTCCCTGGATCCGTTACCCGTTGCTACACAGAAACAGCTGCTTATGGATGAAGGATAGCCGGTCACAACCTGGAATGATAATAAGTTAGATTCATCGGGCTGGAATTGAATTTACCGGGATGCCAACAGACAATATCAGTATTGTGCCCAAGGCTTGTCCGACCTGGAAGGAGGTTGCCGGTGCATACCGATTACGTGAGGCCATTTGCCTCGGTTCTTTTTCTGATCGCCCTGTATCTGCTGACACCGGCTGCTGGTCTTGCAGACACTTCCAATAAATGGCGTATCAAGGTGGATGGGGGGGCGAATTCCAATGGTGAAATGATCTTTTATGTCACGCCAAAAGACGGTGAGACCATCGTGGTTCGCGTAACCGTGAAGGACGGAACGGGAGAAAACCGGGTTGCCAAGACAATACGCGACGCATTCGAGGTGCAATTGCCCAGGGATCTCTACCATGTCGAGGTTGACGACGGCGAGCATGTGCTGGTCAAGAAGAAAGGCGGTGCTGCCAACTTTGCGCTCACCCTGGAAAGCTCGACCGTGAAGCACACCACGATCAAACTCGGCAAGGAGTGACATACTTGCGAATGTACCGGTACGCCTGAACAAGTTCTGCGCGGTCAACCCCGGCATTCACCTGCTGATCGATGTTACACTTGCTGCCTGAGGACTGTTGTCGGAATACCCGGAAAACAGCGTTGCTACCCGAGTTCGCAAGCCTGCACCAACCCGCACACCTTGCGCTCCGGGGTTGGAAAGATATCTTGCCGATTTGGCTGTTATGACACTGAGCCGACTGATACTGCTGTTCTCTGCCAGCCTGCTGCTCGCTAGCTGTGCAACAACCCTCCCGAAGGATTACGAGCGTCCCGTCTCCACTTCGCTGGCCGACCCGGAAGAGACGCTGCTGGGCCAGTTCTTCCAGCACGAGATTGCCGCCCATCCCGGGAACTCCGGCGCACTCCTGTTGCCCACAGGGGAATGGGCTTTCCGCGCCCGGGCCGGACTCACGAACGAGGCCGAAAAAACCATCGATGTCCAGTATTACATCTGGGAGGAGGATACCTCGGGAAAGATACTGGCGGAGCGGATACTTCGTGCGGCCGATCGCGGTGTGCGGGTACGCATGCTGCTCGATCATATTACAACCGGGAAATCGGATTTCAAGCTGGCAAGAATGGACCAGCACCCCAACATCGAGATTCGGCTTTTCAATCCCTTTGCGAATCGCAGATTTCGCGGGCTGGAGCTGCTGTTCAGTCTCAGGCGACTCAGTTACCGCATGCACAACAAGGCCTTCATCGTCGACAATGCCATCGCCATTGTCGGTGGACGCAATATCGGGGATAACTATTTCGGCGTTGATACCACCGAGAATTTTCGCGACCTGGATCTGGCAGTGGCCGGCCCCGTGGTGCAGGATGTTTCCGCCAGTTTTGACGCGTACTGGAACAGTGAAGTTTCCGTACCAGTCAGCAGCGTTATTGACGAGCAGTTCACGCAGGAAGAACTGGAGGAAAGGAGGGAACAGCTCTACCAATGGGTTGCATCGCCTGGGATATTTCCATACCCGATCGACACCACGGGCGACGAAGTGATGGCCAGGCTCGAGGAACTTCGCGGCAACTTCATCTGGGCACCGGCCAAGGCGCTTTATGATGATCCAGACAAACTGGAAACCTATAACGAAGCCGTCATGGATCAGCTGATCGAGGTGGGGAATCGCAAGGACTCCGAACTCCTGATCGAGTCTGCCTACGTGATACCCGGGCCCGGGAACATGGAAAGGGTGCGCCTTAACAGCGACAGGGGAATAAGGCAGAGGTTACTCACCAATTCCCTGGCGACCAACGATGTAGCAGCGGCACACGCGGGTTATGCGAAATACCGTCGCGAGCTAATCAGGAACGGTATGGAGCTCTTTGAGCTGCGACCGGATGCGAAATCCGAGAAGAAAAGCTGGTCTCTGCTTGCCGGTAGGTCGAAGGCGAGTCTACATACCAAGGCAGGTGTAGTGGACCGCAGGATTGTTGTGATTGGTTCTTTCAACCTGGATCCACGTTCAACAGCTCTTAACACGGAAATAGTCCTCGTGGTAGAAAGCACAGAACTGGCGTCGCAGGTTATCGACTTTATGGACGATGGCGTAAAACCGGAAAACAGCTATCGCGTGATACTCGAGACCGACACTGAAATAGAAACCGAGCGTCTGGTCTGGATTACCAGCATTGACGGAAAGGAAGTCCGATACTACTCGGAACCGGAGACCAGCCTCTGGCGCCGCTTCAGCGTCTGGCTAATGGGCTTGCTTCCTGCCGAAAAGCACCTTTAGGGTTCACCGTTGACCGACGATTCGCGAGTGGACTTCACCCGGTCTCAAATCATATCGCAAAGCCGGACAGCACAGGACACATCCAATTTCACCCATCCACCGCACTTACCCAGCGGCACAACACACTCAAGCAGCAGCTTGCCATCGACGTCGGTTAGTCCGAACAAACGCAATTATACCCTGCAGCCGCGCCATCATTCGGCGCACCACGGATCAACAGCTTGATGCTACGGCGCATCCTGCGAACGAACCGACAAGTCAATCAGCGTTTCCTTGTATGTTGCAGCGAACCGCGGCACTTAGTTACCTCAAAAAAAGGACGGAGAGAATATAGTTCCCTCCGTCGCTTTTATCCTCCCGGATACATGGCTTTTACAGCAGACGGAGTCCGGTATCCGCCACGCAGTCCGGTCAGGTGTGGACGTGCTGGTTTGCATCCCAGCCAGTCCGACTGGTACCCAGGCTATCGTCCGAGCGCTGGCGACGATCACCCGTCTGTCCGCCGCCTCCATCAGGACGCTGGCGCCGGCC
>JAQBDO010000084.1:0-2716 GCA_032124375.1 Gammaproteobacteria bacterium | reverse complement strand
TACTTGCCATTACGCGGCTCATCAACCATCACAACCATCACCAGCCGGGGATTACTCGCCGGCGCCATACCGGCAAACGCCGCTACGTACTTGTCACTTGAATAACCACCCGGCGATGATTTCTTGATCGTACCGGTCTTGCCTGCAACGCGGTAACCGGCAACAGCGGCCTGTGGCGCAGTACCGTCGGGGCCGACAGCCTGTTCCAGCATGGCGCGTACCTGCTGCGCAATGATTGCCGGCATCACCCGGCGTTCTTCAGACACATCACCCTCACGCAAAAAGGTAACCGAACGCTTGATACCATCGGTTGCCAGCACGGCATATGCCTGCGCCAGTTGCAGCGCCGTCACGGAAACGCCATAACCATAGGAAAGCGTCGCCGTCTCGATTTCATTCCAGCCACCGTAATAGCTCAACAGACCGGTCGCTTCACCCGGGAAACCGCTGTAGGTCTGCGCACCAAATCCGACATCCGTCAACAGCGTCCAGATGTCTTCAGCCGGCAGGCTAAGGGCAATCTTTGAAATTCCGACATTGCTGGATTTGCGTATCACGCCGGCCACATCCAACTGACCATAGTCATGCACATCGCGCACCGTGTTAACGCCCACACGGAACCAGCCAGGCGAGGTGCTAATCGGTGTCTCCGGACGATAACGTCCGCTCTGCAATGCCACCGCAACGATAAAAGGCTTCATGGTTGAACCGGGCTCGAATACATCCGTGACGGCGCGGTTACGCATATCCCCGCTACGCAGTTGCTGCCGGTTATTCGGATTGAATGATGGCTGGTTCACCATCGCAAGCACTTCGCCGGTCTTTACATCCAGCACGACCGCAGAGGCCGCACGCGCATTGTGCTCCTGCATGGCACTCTTGAGTTCACGATAGGCCAGGTACTGAATGCGTCTGTCGATACTGAGCGTCAGATCCTTGCCGGGGCGCGGCCGACTGATACTTTCGACGTCCTCGACAATGTGATGACGGCCGTCCTTGATGACCCGCTTGGCGCCGGGCGCTCCAATCAGCCAGTCCTCGTAGGCCAGCTCCAGCCCTTCCTGACCAAGGTCGTCAATGTTGGTGAAGCCGACAATCTGTGCCGCCACTTCACCACCCGGATAATAACGCCGGTACTCGCGTTGCAAATAAACACCCGGCAGTTTCAGCGCAACAACCTGCTCCGCCAGTGCCGGCTCAACATGACGTTGCAGATAAACAAATTCCCGGTCTGCACGGCTCGCCAGCAGGTGCTGCACCTTGCCGGCATCGAGTCCCAGCACAGCGGCCAGTTCGGGAATCCGTTGCTGCTCACCACCCAGTTCCTGCGGATTTACCCACACGGATTCGACCTGCGTACTGACAGCCAGCGGTTCACCGTTGCGGTCCTGAATCAGTCCGCGATGCGCCGGCAGTGTGACCACACGCAAATGGCGGGCTTCACCCTGAGACAGCAAAAACTCTTTATCGAGCACTTGCAGGCAAACGGCACGCCATACCAGCGTCACGGCAGCCAGCCCCATGCACAGAAAGATAAACGCACGACGTCCCCGGTAGGCTGCCTTGTTGTTGTCGTAATTCATGGCTTCACAATCACCACATTGTCGGCGGCGAGATTGACCATACCGAGCTGGCCGCGCGCCCTGGGTTCAACCCGGCCCTGCGTAGTCAAGGTGCTTTGCTCGAGCTGCAGCTGTCCCCACTCAACATCCATGCTGTCGCGCTCGTTCGCCAGACCCTGCAGCTCGATAAACAACTCTCGTCCCGAGTGCTTCGAATAAACAACCGCGACCGCGCTCACAACCACTGCCAGCAACAATACCGGCGCACCGACCGGCCACGCACTCATTGCAGCCGCTCCGCTACCCGCAAAACGGCACTGCGGGCACGCGGGTTTTGATCAACTTCAGCCGCGCCGGCACGAATTGCCTTGCCTACCGGCCGCAGGCGCGGCACGTAGTCCATGCCGGCAAGCGGGAATTCCTCGGGTGGTTGCTCACCACGATACTCGTCGCGAATAAAGCGTTTGACGATACGATCTTCAAGCGAGTGAAAACTGATAACTGCCATGCGACCCTGCGGCGCCAGCACGTCAATCACCTGCTCAAGCACTGCGGTAATTTCATCGAGCTCGCCGTTTATAAAAATACGAATCGCCTGGAAGCTTCTGGTGGCCGGGTGCTTGTGTTTTTCACGCATCGGCACAGCCGCCTCTATCAACGCGGCAAGCTGTCGTGTGGTACGCAACGGACTGGCCTGTCGGATTTCGACAATGGCACGCGCAATACGCCGGGAAAAGCGCTCTTCCCCAAACACCTTCAACACCCGTGCAATATCGTTCTCACTGGCCGACTCCAGCCATTCGGAAGCACTGACACCGGACGATGGGTCCATGCGCATATCGAGCGGACCATCTGCGGAAAAACTGAATCCTCGAGAAGCATCATCCAGCTGCGGCGAAGAGACACCCAGGTCCAGTAACAAACCGTGCACCTTGCCCTGCAGCTGTCGTTGCGCAACGACCTTGCTCAGCATCGTGAACGCACCCTGCTCAATTTCAAAACGCGGGTCTGCACCAAACTGCCGCTCGGCCGAGTGCACGGCTTCGGGATCCCGATCCATCGCCAGCAGTCGCCCCTGCGGTCCAAGCTCCGCAAGAATTGCACTTGCATGACCACCGCGACCAAAGGTTCCGTCAACGTAAACACCATCAGGT
>JAQBDO010000083.1:0-6233 GCA_032124375.1 Gammaproteobacteria bacterium | reverse complement strand
ACCTGCGGCTGGTAGGCCGCAAACAATGCCCCGCCTGCTTGCAGGCGGGGTGGTTTTTTTTAACCAGGTGGGGAAGCTTCTTCCTCTCCTTTTTTATTCACGAATAGACAAGACCCTGGGGGAAACCGGACTGTACCGGTGCCTCTCCCGGGCTCCGACGTTCGATGGAGGAGACATGAAGCAATTTTTGCTCGCGATAATCACCGCTTTGACACTGGGCCCGCTGGGTGCATCGGCTACGCCGCTGCCTGAAGGCGCGTCCCCGGACGCCGTCGCCAGTGTCGGCGATGAGGTGATCCGCTTTTCCCAGCTCAACACGCTGCTTAACAGTTCACCCGTCGTGGGCCTGTCAATCCCGGCCCTGGGATCGCCGGAGCGCAACCAGGTGATGGTGGGGCTGCTGGACAAGGCAATCAGCGCCAACCTGCTGTACCTGGACGCCGTCAAGCAGGGCAAGGACCGTGATCTCCAGTACCAACAGGAGCTGCAGGCCTTTTCCGACGGCATTATCGGCGGTTTGTACCGGGCTAGGTACCTGGTAGGCGACATCGATGTCACCACCGAGGAAATCGATGCGTTCTACGCGGACCAGATCGTGGAGGGAACCGAGATGACCGAACGGCTGCGCACCGGCATCGAGGCCCGTATCCGCAAGGACAAGTTCAAGCAGCGCACGGCGACCCTGCGCGGGCGCCTGCGTGAGGGCATCAAGGTGAGGTTGTACGAGGAAAACCTGGATGTCTCCGAAGACCTCCTGCGCAGTGATTCGGACCCGGTGGCTGAATACAGCGAGCGCAAGATCACCTGGGGCGAGGTCAAGGTCGAGATGAGCACACCGCTCAACACCCTGTCCGTGGATCGTCGGGTCGAGGCCCTGAACAGCAAGATCGATAATGAGCTGATGGCGACACAGGGCCGCGCGGCAGGACTCGAGAAGGATCCCTTGTATCTGATCCGGGTAGGCGAATTCCAGAAGACCCGTCTGGTGAACCTGCACCGCACACAGCTGGTCGGGCAGATGGAGCCTGACGACAAGGCGCTGAGTGACTATTATGAGGCACACAGGGCCAACATCGAGTTCAAGGAGCAGCGCAAGATACTCATGCTGGTGTTGGAGACACGGGAACAGGCAGACGAGGTAAAGGCGAAAATCGACAACGGCGAGCTCACTATCTATGAGGCTGCAAGGGACTATTCGATCCACCCGGACGCCAAGCAAAATCTGGGTGACTTCGGCTGGGTAACCCAGGGTACCGGTTTCCCCGAGCTGGACAAGGTCACCTTCGCCCTGGGACCGGGCGAGATCAGTGGGCCGGTGGAATCGCCGGCCGGCTGGCATCTGGTCAATGTGGTGGATGTACGCGATGCGCACTTCACCGACATCGAGGAGGACGATACCCGCGCGGCGACCCGTCGCCTGTACCTCAAGGAGAAGCTCAACGGCTACGTGGTGGGCCTGCGTGAGGACGAGTTTGCCGTGGTGGTCTATGATGAAAACCTGAAACAGCTGTTCCAGAAGGAGGCCCAGTGGATCGCTGCCAAGACCAGGGATATGGAGGCCAACCCGGAGCGGGCCCAGCAGCTTCTGGACGAGATGCGCTCGAACGTGGAGTAGACTCGACCCGGGGTGTAAGGCGTGAGGAATAACTCAAGGAAATTGATGCAGCCCTGAACCTGAGGGTATGCTTGTGGCATGTGTTTCCCTGATATGACAGGCACGGGCAGGGCGCAAGTTGCCCTGCAGACCGTTGTGCTGATGCTGTTGCCACTGTTTGCCTTTGCCTCAGACTTCCAGACGCCTGCCATCACTGCGCAGGACTTGTTTGCCCGGCAGGATGGAGCAGACCCTCTTCTGGTGATCGATGTACGCGACGTAGCCGAGTACAAATCCGGCCATGTGCCCGGGGCGATCAATATTCCGCATAAAAAACTCGGCAAACAGCTGGACAAGTTACTCAATGCTAATCATGTGGTGCTTTACTGTATTAACGGAAGACGGACCCGGCTCGCCGAGCAGACGCTGATCGAGAACGACGTCCCCAACGTGTTTCATCTTGAGGGCGGCCTGATGGGGTGGCGGCAGGGTGGATTTAAAGTACGTACGGGCTGGGGACCCTGACAGTAAGCGGAGTATCATGCTCCATCATACATGGCGCTTATCGCGAGACCGGTTTAAATGAATGCTTCTGCCTGAACTGCGACTAACAGGTTGGTTTAATATGAGAGTTTCCTAAAGGACGGGAGGCGATTGTCGGACTCGCGGAGGCGATCTGGCAACGAATTACGTGCGGCTGCATTCTCAAGATACACTTGACCACTTAATTCCTCAGCGGTGATTGGTTTGGCTTTATAATGTACTGGAGAAATCAGTCCCGGAGTGCTGCAGCGCTGATATGATCTCCATGCTGGTAAGGGCGGGCTGCAGCTGCAGTGCCAGTGCAGCCAGTCCCGATACCGATGCGGCAGAGAAGGAACAGCCGGACAGGAAGTCGTAGGCGTCGGGCGGTATTGTGGTCAGGACTTCAGTCCCTGGCATGGTGATGACATTCGACCGCAATTCAGTACCGGGCAAAACGGACGCCGAATTGCGCACAGCGATTACTTGCGGCATGGAGGCTGGAAATCCGGATGCCGCCTCCGAGGTGCTGTCATCGGCCGCTACAATGATGATGCCGCGTTCGATTGCGCGTTTCAGCAGCGCCTCGAGCAGGGGGTCTGGAGGCCCGGTCAGGCTGAGGTTTATGATCTGGACATCCTTACGGATGGCACTGTTGATTGCCAATGCCAGGGTGAAGCTATTGCACACGGCGTCCATACCATCTTGCGTAGTTTGCCAGCAGGCCTTGTACGCATACATTTTTGCGTCCGTTGCAATACCGACGATACCGGCGCCATTGCCGGCTTTGGCGCCGATTATGCCGGCTACAGCCGTGCCGTGTTGATCGGTCTCGAAACTCGGGGATATGTCAGATACAAAATTTTTGTTGCCGAGAAACTGCCCCTCCAGATCCGGGTGGCCAATGTCGATACCCGTGTCGATGATGGCGATGCGAATCCCTTGCCCGGTTGACCGCTGGTGCAGTTGTTCGATGTGCAGCGCCTGTAAATTGTGTTGCAAGGGGTAATAAGGGTCTCCACCTGCCGTGCCAAGGGTCTTGAAGACACCCATGCGCTGCACAAGGTCGACACGGTGATCGTGGGAAAGTGCGTTCTCGCGTTCCTCTATCAATTGATCGGCTGGTACGTAGTACACCACACAATGCACGCCGAGTTCGGTGACCGGCCACTGCGCCACCATTTCCAGATTGTAGTCTGCGGCGATCCGGGGGGCGATCCGGTTTGCCCAGGCTGTGCTGTTGTAGTTGCCCCGTGATGCGTATTGGCTACTGCGTGATCCAACGGTGACGCGATTAATGCCGCGATCCTGAAAAGTCACCAACAGCATGTGCTCTGCTGCAGCCGGATCATATGCGCGTGAGTCGATGGTGCCGGTATCGGTTTCACCAAACGCGTACATGCCAGTGGCGCAGAGGATGGTTAACAGGATGAATGCCGAAATCCGGTTATACACTTAATTGCTCCCAGCCGTTTCTGTGGCACTAAATACCGGTTCGGCAAGGCGAACCTCTTTTCGGTCTCGTAGCAGCGCCAGCGCTGATGCAAGTTCACCATCCGGTACCTGCACGGTCAGCACGCCGCGAGAGGAAGGTGCAGTGACGGCAACGGGATTGACCATACGCAGGATATCTTGCCGGATTTCATCTTCAATCCCTGCGGAGAATACCAGACGCAGGCTGTTTGCGTGAAAGTCGAGATTGCCATTATCGGCTGACAGCGTACGAAACTCACCCGGTACGGTCGCTGGGCCACCAGGGTCATGCAGTAACGGCAACGCCATGAAGACCGAGGCAGCGACCGCGACACCGGATGCCCATACCCAGGCCGGCGCGGACAGCTTGCTATATGACCAGTCACGCACGCGGCTGAACAGTGTACGGTGCTCTGGCTGGATGCGCCGGCGCAATTTTGCGAACCCAATGTCTGCCCTGACCGATGTGGCATCTCGTGACTGCACGATTTGGGTGATACGATGCTGGTTGTTGAGTTCCGACCGGCATGTAAGACACACAGCCAGGTGGCTATCAACCATCTTCCGCTGCTCATCGTCCAGACTGCCGTTGACATGCCACGGCAACAGTAACAAGGCCGAGTCATGTGTAGTGTAGGCGCGATTTTCTGAATCTGTCATTTTGTGTCGTCCACTTATAATGCAGGTGGGTTAATGAGTGCCTGGTTCTGATTGAGCCAGGGTGGCCATGTGCCTGCGCGCATGAAACATGCGTGTTTTCACTGTGTTTTCCGGGCATCCCATGATCTGGCCAATTTCACGGTAATGCATGCCGTAGAAATAGGTAAGCTCGATCACTGCCCGGTGTTCCGGTGATAACAATGCCAGTATCGACGCGCACAGGTCGTCTCTCTCAAGTCGTTCCAGCCAATGATGGTGACTGTCTGTTGTTTCCGCATCTGCATCGAAATCGCTGAGGCTTTCCATTCGTGGTTGGCCTGCGGACCGGAAGTGTTTCCGTGCCTTGTTGTAGGCGATGCCAAAGATCCACGTCGAAGGTCTGCACTGGTGGTCATAGCTTGCGGCTTTTTCCCAGACAACATACATGACGTCATTGATGATCTCGTCTGCCAGGTCAGTTCGACCCAGCGTACTGACGACAAAGCGGGACAACTTGCCATGGTAGCGCTTGTACAGGGACTCGAAGGCGGTCATTTCCCTCCTTTCTATCCGACTTAACAGTAGCGCGTCCTGTTCGTCCTCCGTCTCGGCTACTGCACCAGAAATTGTCTGTGTCTTGACCACTTCGATTCACTCAACTCCTGTTTCTTGCTAAATTGGTGGCCAGACCAGAATCCGTCCACATACCGGTATATTCCCGTTCGTGCGAGAAACGTTCATGTCCCACAAGGAAATACTAGTACACGTGGATTGTTGTAACCGTGCTTATCCGGTTGTCTCCCACACCCACTACCAGTAGTATGTTGAGCATCTGCATGCTCACTGGAGCAACCGTGGCTATCGACGTGCTTGAGCGAGATGATTTGCCGTTTCCGCGCTCGCTGCCGGAATTCCAGCGTCTTTTTCCGGATGAGGCGGCTTGCGCAGCCTATCTTGAACACGCCCGCTGGAGCGACGGGTTCGTGTGCCTTCACTGCGGCGTGACCGATGAACCGTATCGCTTTGCCAATCGTCCCGGTATTCTCCGATGCCGCCATTGCAGTCGCGACACCAGCCTTACCGCCGGCACAGTCATGGAGCGCACGCACACGCCGCTCTCGGTATGGTTCTGGGCAGCTTACCTGGTCGCCAGTCAGACGCCCGGCATGTCGGCCATCCAGTTCCAGCGGCAACTCGGATTGTCGCGTTACGAGACCGCTTTCCAGATCCTTCACAAGCTCCGCGTCGGCATGGTGCGGCCCGACCAGGACCGTATCGGCGGAAAACCCGGAGAACACGTCGAGGTCGATGAAACTTGGGTGGGCGGCCGTACGCGCGGTGAGGGTCGAGGTGTTCACCATAAGACCCTCGTGGCTGCCGCGGTCGAGGTACAACAACGAAAGCCCAGCACCAACCTCAACCCGCGAAGGAGTGGCCGCTACGCCGGACGCGTCAGGCTTGCCTTGGTGCCTGATCGGAGCGCCGATGCACTCTGCGGCTTCGTGAAAAGTGTCGTGGCGCCATGCGCCAGAATCATCACAGATGATTGGAGCGGCTACGCTGGGCTCACCGATCACGGTTATGACCACATGTCCATCGCGGAACGGGGCGATCCACAGGTTGCCGAAGAGTTCATGCCCATCATCCATCTCGTATTTTCCAACCTCAAAACTTGGCTGCGCGGTATCCATCATGGCGTCAGCCCGCAGCACCTACAGGCATACCTCAACGAGTTCACGTTTCGCTTCAACCGCCGCTTCTATCCGTTCAACGCATTCCGCTCCCTGCTCGGTATCGCTGGCGATGTCACCGCGCTCACCTACGCCGAGCTTTACGCCGCAAAATCCCGACCCACTACATCTAGTAGGTCTGGGAGCTAACCGGATAAGCACGGAATATATCAGGCATCTGCTGGAGAATGAAGACATCCTCCATCGAACGGATTTGGCGACACGAGCGTGCAAACAGTTTGAGTTTTATGATGCTCGTGACCAGCTCCAGATCA
>JAQBDO010000082.1:0-7575 GCA_032124375.1 Gammaproteobacteria bacterium | reverse complement strand
TCTTTTGACATAAACACCAGTATTTCCTTAATAGAAAAAAGCGGAAGTATACCTGAAATCAATGGAAGAAAACCTACACCCCCGGAAAGATAAGGGCCTATTTTGGCGGCAGGTCGCAATCGCTTGTTTTAAAAGCCCGTAGAGGCGAGATAACGGCCAGTTTACGCAAGATTGTCAAATACCCAGGGCTGTAGACGCCCTGGCTTTGGGCACTCCTGATCAAGAATTGTGGTAAATTTTTTTCGCGGGACCGTTGTCGCCCCCAGGCTGCTTAGATGCCCGGTATAAACCTGACAATCAATCAAGGCAAAACCCCAGCGTTCCAGTTGACGGACCAGGGCTACAAAAGCTGTCTTGGAGGCATCAGTTACTTTCGTAAACATTGATTCTCCAAAGAAAATATTTCCGATTGCAACGCCGTAAAGCCCGCCGGCCAGTTTACCATTACACCAGCATTCGACCGAATGAGCATGGCCCCCGTGGTGTAAATCAATATAGGCTGATGCCATTTCCGGGGTAATCCAGGTGCCCGTCTGTGAGGTGCGTGACCCTGCGCATGCCTTGATAACGTCGGCAAAGGCGGCATCAAGGGTAACCGTAAATTTCCCCTTGCGGATTACTTTTGCGAGGCTTCTGGAAACATGAAGCATGGAGGGAAACAGCACCAAACGCGGGTCAGGCGCCCACCACAGGATTGGCTGGCCTGAGCCGTACCATGGGAATATACCCCGTCGATAGGCATGCAACAGCCACTCCGTCGACAGCTTGCCACCCACAGCCAGCAATCCGTCCGGTTCCTGCAGGGCCAACTCGACATCCGGAAAGGCAATCTCCCGGGCATCCGGATCAAGCCAGCAAGGCGTGGTCGACCGATTGTGACTCATGAAGCGATAACCTGGTCGGGCTTTTTGAAGGGCGAAGTTTTCATCAGATCATTGTAATAATCGACCGTCAGTTCATGCTCTTGTAGTAAATAGCGTGCGATCGCCTCTCTGAACTGCTGATTGCCAATCTGGTGTGCAGACCAGGTATAACTGGGCAGGAAGCCACGACTGATCTTGTGCTCACCCTGGGCACCGGGTTCAAACAGCGACAGTTTGTTTTCGATGCAATATTCAATACCCTGGTAGTAACAGGCTTCAAAATGCAGGCTGTTGAACTCCTCCAGACATCCCCAGTGTCTGCCATAAAGGGCATCGTCGCCGCGCAACATAATGGCCCCGGCAACATAACGTTGTTGGTGACGGGCGAAAACCAACACTAACTGTTCCCCCATGGTGCGACTGATCTCTTCAAAAAATTCCAGTGTCAGCGAGGGCATACCGGATTTTTTCATGAAGGTTGAGCGGTAGAAATAGTGCATGGTTTGCCATTGCTCGCTGCTTGCGGCATTACCGGATACCACCTCCATGTGCACGCCGGCCTCTTGCACATGCCGCCGCTCCCGGCGGATTTTTTTTCGTTTGCGCGAACTCAGACAGGCCAGAAAATCGTCGAAGCAACGGTAGTTGTCGTTATGCCAGTGGAAGTGACAACTGGTGCGGCGCAAAAAACCATTATCAACCAGCGTTGCCGTATCAGCCTCACTGGTGAATAGCCAGTGAATCGAAGACGCACGGGTGTCCTGCATTAACTGCTGAGCCTTTTCAATGAGGGCCTGGCTCACTGCCTGACGATCACTTGCCGGGTGTACCAGCAAGCGGGAGCCGGTAACCGGCGTGTAGGGGATGGATGAAACCAGTTTCGGATAATATGCCATGCCGTTACGCTGATACGCATCGGCCCAGGCCCAGTCAAAAACAAATTCCCCGTAGGAATTATTTTTCAGGTAGAGCGGGGCGATGCCCACCAACTTGTCTTTGTCAAAAACGGTTATATGGTACGGAAGCCAGCCATGTGCTTCACCGACACAACCCTGTGTTTCCAGTGCAGCGAGGAATTCATAACGCAGAAACGGGTGACTGGTTCCGGTAATCGCGTTCCAGTCGCGGCGCGGAATATCCAGAATGCTGTTAACGACCGACGTGAACAAGATGCCTCCCGATTCTGCATAGCCTGGTTGAAGCTATAATCAGTCTTCTGCAGCCAGGTGAACCAGACCATCAAGGTAGGCCTCTGCATCAAGTGCCGCCATACAACCTGTCCCGGCCGAGGTCACGGCCTGGCGATAGACATGATCACAGACATCGCCCGCAGCAAATACACCCGCAACGCTGGTTGCAGTGGCGTTACCCTCGAGGCCGCTGTTTATGCTGATATAGCCATTGTGCATTTCCAGCTGACCTTCAAAGATAGCGGTATTTGGCTTGTGTCCAATGGCAACAAAGACGCCCATCAAATCAATGTCTCTGGTGCTGCTATCTTTAACATTTTTGATGCGCATACCGGTCACGCCGCTGTCATCACCCAGCACTTCATCCAGCACACTGTCCCAGGCGATGGTGACCATACCTTCCTTTTCTTTTTTGAACAGGCGGTCCTGGAGGATTTTTTCTGAACGCAGTTCATCGCGACGGTGTACCAGCGTCACATGCGAGGCAATATTTGAAAGGTACAGGGCTTCTTCTACTGCAGTATTGCCGCCACCAATAACCGCTACCCGCTGCTGTTTATAAAAGAATCCGTCACAGGTTGCACAGGCAGACACACCCTTGCCCCTGAACTTTTCCTCTGAAGGCAGACCAAGGTACATGGCGGAGGCGCCCGTGGCTATAATCAGCGCATCGCAGGTATACACCCCGGCATCGCCTTCAAGGCGATACGGCTTGTTGCTGAAATCAACGGTATGTATGTGATCGAAAATAATTTCAGTAGCGAAGCGCTCGGCATGCTCGCGCATATTTTCCATCAGCAGCGGCCCTTGCAAGTCGGCTGCACCGCCAGGCCAGTTCTCGACCTCGGTGGTGGTCATCAGCTGGCCACCCTGTTCCAGGCCTGTGACAAGAACGGGATTAAGATTCGCCCGGGCAGCATAGACTGCGGCGGTGTATCCGGCCGGGCCAGACCCCAGAATAAGAAGACGGCAGTGCTTGATATCGCTCATGTATAATGACTCCGTTTAACAGGGCAGCTCAAATAACAGGGACTGCATGTTACGGAACTTGAAGAGTAGGGTAAAGCTACCATGCATATAGGGATTCCTCGCGAGATCAAGCCACTGGAAGGGCGTGTGGCACTTAACCCGGAAGCGTGCGGCGACCTGGTTCAGGCAGGCCACAACGTTTATATAGAACATAATGCCGGAGAACTTTCAGGGTATTCAGATGATCTCTATGCTGCCACCGGTGCCACGATTACCCCGGACGCTGCCAGAACGTATGCCAGTGCGCAGCTGCTGGTAAAGGTCAAGGAGCCGATAGCCGGCGACCTGGCGCTATTGCAAAACAACCACCTTTTATTCTGTTTCCTGCACCTGGCTGCCAATGAGGACCTCGCCTGCAGCCTGCAGAAAATTGGCCTGACTGCGGTGGGATTCGAAACCGTTGAAGAAGACAACAGCTCACTGCCCCTGCTGGCCCCCATGAGTGATATCGCCGGCCGACTCGCGACACAAATCGGCAGCAACCTTCTGCATCAGCCGGCAGGTGGGAAAGGCCTGTTACTGGGTGGCCTGCCGGGGGCCGAGCGTGGCAGGGTAGTCATCATCGGTGCAGGCAATGCCGGGGGTAATGCAGCGGCCATGGCTGCTGCCATGGGTGCTGATGTGACGGTTTTTGATCTCAACCGTGAACGTCTTCTCGCTATGCGCAGCCTTGGTAACAATGTCACCGGCCTCTATCCCTATCAGGATGCTATCAAGCGGGCAATCACAGGTGCTGACCTGCTAATTGGTGCGGTACTTAAAACAGGTGACCGTTCTCCCCACGTCGTCACGCGACGCATGGTCAAGACCATGAGCGCAGGTAGCGTGATTGTGGATATTTCAGTTGATCAGGGCGGCTGTATTGAAACGACGCACCCCACCACGTATGACAACCCGACTTACATTGAAGAAGGTGTGCTGCACTTTGCAGTGACCAATATACCCGGCGCGGTTCCTCGCAGTGCTTCACAGGCACTTTCCGCGGCGTTGCTGCCTTATGTGCACCTGATGACTCGGCTTGACTGGAAAAAAGTTCCAGCACTGCAGCGTGGCATCAATGTAGAGGCAGGATCATTGATTCATCCCATGTTGAAAGAATCACTTGCTTAAGAAAAAATATCGAATAGAATCTTGCAATTGGCGTAACTACCTATGAAAGAGGGTGATTTTGGCTCAAGCACGACGTAATACCGGCAAGACAGCAAAACTCACACACCAGGTAAGCCGCGGTTTACGCGAGGGTGCATTGCTCATTCTTAGTGCACTTGCCATCTTCCTGCTGGTATCACTGGCGAGCTATCACCCTGCGGACCCCGGTTGGTCGAACAGTGGAGCGGTTAGCCAGATACATAATGCCGGAGGTTTGGTTGGTGCATGGATCGCAGACGTGCTGCTATATTTGCTCGGTTACCTCGCATATTTATTCCCAATAATGGTCGGTTACAGCGGCTGGCTGGTTTACCGCGGCCATACACCTTCAGGGGGCATCGATCTGCACGTGCTCGCAGTCCGCTGGGCTGGCTTCCTGTTGACCGTTGGTGCCGGTTGCGGGCTGGCGACACTTGAGTCCGCAGGCAATAACAGTCAATTACCTGCCGGTGCCGGTGGTGTTTTTGGCAATGTCATCGGCAATGGCCTGGTTGACGTCGTCAGCCCTGTCGGCGCAACCCTGTTCCTGCTGGCACTGTTTCTTACCGGTGTGACCCTGTTTACGGGACTGTCCTGGCTGCTCGTTATGGATTTTATCGGCAAGTACACACTCATTTTTGCTGACCACGTCGCTGAAACTGCAGGACAAATACCGGAGCAACTGGCCGCCCGGCGAGCACGCACCGAGCGCAAGGAAGTCATCAAGGCCAGTCAGCAGCGGGAATCGAAACGCAAACCTGTCCGTATAGAACCGGTTATCAAAGCCCCTCAACCCAGCGAGCGCCTCGAACGCGAACGCCAGGTTCCCCTGTTTGATCCACCCGTCAATTCCGAACTGCCTCCTTTGACCTTGCTCGATGCGCCACGTCAATCAGAGGAGGGTTATTCCACTTCTGCACTTGAGGCCATGTCGCGACTGGTTGAGATGAAGCTGCTGGACTTTAATATTGAGGTGGAAGTGGTTGCGGTCAATCCCGGCCCGGTAATCACCCGCTTCGAACTGGATCTGGGCCCGGGCGTGAAGGTAAGCCAGGTTAGTAACCTTGCGAAAGACATCGCCCGCGCCCTGTCTGCGATCAGTGTTCGTGTGGTCGAGGTGATTCCCGGCAAGTCGTATATCGGCCTGGAAATACCCAATGAGCACCGTTCTATCATTAGCCTCGGTGAGATTCTGAATACACGGGAATATGATGAATCCAGTTCTCCGCTGACCCTTGCTCTGGGTAAGGATATCAGCGGGCTACCGATAGTGGTTGACCTGGCAAAAATGCCGCATCTGCTGGTTGCAGGCACCACCGGTTCCGGTAAATCAGTCGGCATCAACGCCATGATACTGAGCCTGCTCTTCAAGACCTTGCCGAAAGACGTTCGACTCATCATGATCGACCCCAAGATGCTGGAACTCTCGGTGTATGAAGGTATACCTCATCTGCTAACGCCGGTGGTGACTGACATGAGCGAGGCCTCCAACGCCCTGCGCTGGTGTGTCGGTGAAATGGAACGCCGCTATAAACTGATGGCGGCACTCGGTGTACGCAGTATCGACAGCTATAACCGCAAGGTAAGAGAAGCAGAGGAGGCAGGTGAACCGATACCGGATCCGTTATTCAAGCCGGAAGAGGCACTGGAAGGCGCCGAGCACCCCGCACTGCAACACTTGCCCTTTATTGTCATTGTTATTGACGAGCTGGCCGACATGATGATGGTTGTCGGCAAGAAAGTCGAAGAGCTGATCGCACGGCTGGCTCAAAAGGCACGTGCGTCCGGGATACACCTGGTACTGGCCACACAACGCCCGTCGGTTGATGTCATCACCGGCCTGATCAAGGCAAACATTCCGACCCGCATTGCGTTTCAGGTATCGTCGAAAATTGACTCGCGTACCATTCTTGACCAGATGGGTGCGGAACAATTGCTGGGTCATGGTGACATGCTCTACATGGCGCCCGGAACCAGCGTGCCCGTGCGTGTTCACGGTGCCTTTGTTTCTGATACGGAAGTGCATAAGGTCGCCGGTCACCTGAAAGGAAAATCCGAGCCTGACTACCTGACCGAAATCCTTGAAGCGTCTTCAGAACCTGTGCCAGGTTTGTCTGTCGAAAACGGTGGTGGTGATGGCGGCGATACCGAGTCTGACCCGCTATATGATCAGGCAGTGGCCATCGTGACCCAGACACGTCGCGCTTCAATTTCAGGCGTACAGCGGCGTCTCAAAATAGGCTATAATCGGGCAGCCCGTATGATTGAACACATGGAAGAAACCGGCATCGTCAGCCCCATGGAAAACAACGGCAACCGCGAAGTTCTCGCGCCACCGCCTCCGGAAGCCTGATGTCCCCTCCTGCAAAAAAACTGTTCAGGCTACTGCTGTTGCTGTTGTCTCCGGCAACGGCCGTCGCGGCGCCACTGCCTCCCTATGTAAGCGAATTCTTTACCGGCCTGGACACCCTGCAGGCGAATTTTGACCAACAGGTGATGGACGGCAACAACAAGCTGTTGCAGTCATCACAGGGACATATGTGGATAAAACGCCCGGGACGTTTTCGCTGGGACTATGAGGCACCATATCGTCAGCAACTGGTCGCCGATGGTGAACACCTCTGGTCCTATGACGAGGATCTTGAGCAAGTGACAGTACAAAAAGCTGCCGATGTCCTGACCTCCACGCCAGCAATGCTGCTGAGCGGCGAGGAACCCCTGGAAGAGGTCTTTAACATAGAAGAGGGTGGTCCTGTCGATGGTGAGCAGCACGTGCTGCTGACACCTAAATCCGATGACAGCAACGTCAACCTGATACACCTGTATTTTTCCGGAAAATCACTCAGCCGTATCCAGGCCGAGGATAATTTCGGCAATACCACCACATTCTCTTTTACCGAGTTCGAGCGCAACCCGGTCCTGGACAAAGCAGTATTCAGCTTCACCCCGCCTGCGGGTGCAGATGTCGTCGGGGACGTGAACTAGCGATTCCTTGAACGTCGTTTTCCATGACTGATCTTTCCGCAGCTTATCGTCCACTTGCCGACCGTATGCGGCCGCGATCACTGGATGCCTATGCCGGGCAGGCGCATATCCTGGGGCAGGGGAAACCACTGCGCCAGGCGATTGAAAACGGCAACCTGCACTCGATGATACTGTGGGGGCCACCGGGTACCGGCAAGACTTCTCTTGCAAAACTGCTGGCTGAGTATACCAACGCTGAATTTCTCACTCTGTCAGCCGTACTTGCAGGCGTCAAGGATATACGCAATGCCGTTGCGGCAGCCCAACAGATTCGCCAGATGGAGTCGCGTCAGACGATTCTTTTTATTGACGAAGTACATCGTTTCAACAAGGCGCAGCAG
>JAQBDO010000081.1:0-3248 GCA_032124375.1 Gammaproteobacteria bacterium | reverse complement strand
CGGGGTTGACGTGCCTTCTGTACGTTGCTCCAGGAAGTGCTTGCCGATATCGGGAAACATGGCATAGGTGAGGACGTCCTCTTCACTGCGTGCCAGTGAGCCTGCTGCCGTACGCAAGCTTTCCATTTCATCCTCTATCAGGTCGGCGGGGCGCACATCAATACAGCTCTCAGAGCCGATCGCCAGTTTTTGTACGGCTGCATCAAATGCCGCAGGGGCCTTGCCATAACGTCCCTGCAAGTAAAGTTTCACCTCGTTGGTAATAGTCTCGTAGCGCTTGCCGGTAAGTACATTCAGTAGCGCCTGTGTGCCGACGATCTGCGAGGTGGGTGTAACGAGTGGCGGGTAACCGAGGTCTTTTCTGACGCGCGGAATTTCTTCGAACACCTCGTTAACACGATCAAGTGCACCCTGTTCACGCAGTTGTGTATAGAGGTTGGAAATCATGCCGCCGGGTACCTGATTCACCTGTACACGCGTATCTGGCCCGGTGTTCTCGCTCTCGAATTGTGCGTATTTTTTTCGAATGTCCCTGAAGTACACGCCGATATCCTGTAAGGCTTCCAGGTTAAGGCCGGTATCATATTCAGACTGCCGCAGGGCAGCTACCATGCTCTCGGTCGCTGCATGGCTGGGACCGCCAGAGAAGGAAGAAATGGCAGTATCAATATGCCGGCAACCATTTTCAATCGCCTTTAACAGACACATTTCTGCCATACCGGCAGTTGCGTGGCAGTGCAGGTGAACAGGTAACGCGGTCGCCGAGCGGATACCACTAACCAGCTCGGCTGTTACCTGCGGGGTGAGCAGGCCGGCCATGTCCTTGATGACAATACTGTCGCATCCCATGGATTCCAGAGTCTTTGCCTGTGTGACAAAGGTGCCGGTATGGTGAACAGGGCTGGTGGTATAGCAAATCGTTCCCTGTGCATGTTTGCCGCAGACTTTGACGGCATCGATGGCGGTAGCAAGATTGCGGGTGTCATTTAACGCGTCGAAAATTCGAAATACATCCATACCGTTTTCAGCAGTGCGTGCGATAAAGGCACGCACCACATCATCGGAATAATGTCGGTAGCCGAGCAGGTTCTGCCCCCTTAACAACATCTGCAGGCGTGTTTTGGGTAAGGCCATACGCAGTCGTTTTAGCCGTTCCCAGGGGTCTTCCCGCAGAAATCGGAGGCAGGCATCAAAGGTGGCGCCACCCCAGACTTCCAGTGACCAGTAGCCGATGCGATCAAGTTGCTCGCATGCGGGCAGCATATCTTCGGTGCGCATGCGTGTAGCTATCAGTGACTGATGTGCGTCACGCAGTATGACGTCGGTAATGTGTACTTTAGACATGTGGGCTCGTTTGCTCAGGTCGTTACAGACCCAGATGGGCCGATAGCGCAGCGGTAATCGCCGCGGTCAACTCCCGGGTGGGTCGGCTGGTTTTGTACTCGGTCAACTCCGGGTGATCCTCCACGAAGCCGGTATCGAAACATCCGTTCCGGAATTCCGGAACCTTCAGTATCTCCATGTAGTAGGGGATGGTGGTTTTGACGCCATAGACGGCGGTATCCTGCAAAGCCCGGTTGGCGCGATTCAATAGTTCGGTCCAGTTAAGGGCCCAGACAGTCAATTTTGCACACATCGAGTCATATTCGGGTGGTATGGGGTAGCCGCTGTATATGGCGGCATCGGTACGCACGCCGGGACCACCGGGTGCGTAATAGCGGGTAATGCGTCCAAAGCTGGGCAGGAAATCATTCTTCGGGTCTTCTGCATTGATGCGCATTTCCATCGCATAACCACGTCGTTGTATGTCGGCCTGCTGGTAGCCAAGTAATTGCCCGTCTGCAATCCTGATCTGTTCCTGCACAATATCGATGCCGGTGATTGCCTCGGTCACAGTATGCTCGACCTGCAGGCGGGTGTTCATTTCCATGAAATAGAAACGGCCATCCCGGTCAAGCAGGAACTCAACGGTACCGGCATTTTCATAGTCTACCGCGCGCGCAGCACGGACGGCTGTTTCACACAACTGTTGGCGTTGCGCGTCGTCGATTTGCGGCGAAGGGGCGATTTCGACCAGCTTCTGATGGCGTCTTTGAATGGAGCAATCGCGTTCAAACAGATGCACCACGTTGCCCTGGCTGTCAGCGAGTATCTGGACTTCAATATGACGGGGACGATCAACGCAACGTTCCATGAATATTTCGGAACTGCCAAATGCCTTGCTGACTTCCGAAAGTACGCGCGCGTAGTTCTTGATTAGCTGCTGTTCCGAGTTGCAGCGGCGAATGCCGCGACCACCACCGCCGGCTGTGGCTTTTAGCATGACCGGATAGCCGATCTCATTCGCCAGGCCGAGGGCCTCGTCCAGACTTCCAAGGTTGCCTTCGCTACCCGGCACGACCGGAATATTGGCTGCCTGCATGGCTTTGCGTGCCGCTATCTTGTCACCCATTCGTCGAATGACAGTGGCGCCGGGACCGATGTAGCAGATACCTCGTGCCTGACAAATTTCCGGTAGCAGCGGGTTTTCAGACAGAAATCCGTAGCCGGGATGTACGGCATCGCAGCCGGTCGCGATGGCGAGATTGACGATGCGGTGGGCGTTCAGATAGCCGGCAATGGATTCCGGCCCGATGTTGTAGGCCTCGTCGGCTTTTTTCACATGCAATGCATGCCGGTCTGCGTCGGCGTAGATGGCCACAGAAGTGATGCCAGCCTCGGTGCAGGCCCGTATAATGCGCACAGCAATTTCGCCGCGATTGGCGATCAGGAGTTTTTTTATCACGCGATTTCCCGGTTTTCCGAACCCCATGGCTGACATTACGGCTAACCATATGAATTTTAGCGGGAGGAGTAAAGCCTTGACTGTCCATTCAGATTGACACTCCATAATCTGCCATATAATATAAGCGGGTTATGATAAACCACCTGCCAGATCGGCTGGATCTGATTGCAACAGCCGAAGCAGGGCGAGACTTGCGTGGCCGGTTGGCGGTAGCGGGGCTTGAGCGATTATTGCCGGCGCTGGCATCGGAGCAGGGTGAGCTGGAGATCGAGCTGCACCTGGGTAAGGATACAGCTGGTACCCGTTTTCTCGCAGGGACCATTCAGGGAGAGGTCATCCTTGGTTGTCAGCGGTGTATGAAGGACATGACGTTGCCGCTGGATTTGACTTTCCGTCTTGGTTTCGTTTGTGACGAGCGCGCAGTGCAAGCATTGCCTGATTGCTACGAACCACTGGCGGTAAC
>JAQBDO010000080.1:0-10149 GCA_032124375.1 Gammaproteobacteria bacterium | reverse complement strand
AGGTGCTGCGCGACATACATCAGGTCCATGTCATCGCCCAGGTCGCCCATCATGAGCATGGCTTCATTGGAATCCTGCTCGTAGGTCAGCGCCAGCAGGCTGTTAAACTTGTCCTGTTCGACGATCTGAAGCTTGAGCGGTTGCCCCATGAAACGGCGCAGTTCAACTACGGCTACCGGGTCAACATTGGCGGTGTGCTTGACGACAACCTTGCCATCTTCTTCACCGGCCACCAGCACGCCGTGACGTTTGGCAAACATGAACGGCGGACGACGCGGCCCGGCCGTTTTACTGGCGCCCGCTGCCTCCAACTCCTGAAGAGGTACTTCAGCCATCTGTCAAATCAGCAGCTACAGGGGCAGATAGCTGATCATCAGCATCAGTGCTGGCACCCGGAACAATGGAAAGCTCATCGATGGAAGGCAATACAGGTGTCACGCCAGGCGCAACCGAGAACTCCTCCACCACCGGCAACACGGGGTGGTGCTTGTCAGGGAGCATATTGACACCGTCTTCTTCCTGTTGCATCTGCAGCGCACGGATATAGTTGTATTTACTGTTGGTGTAGCTTGCCGTCACGGCGGCATCACGCAGGATCACCGGGTGAATAAACACCATCAGGTTGGTCTTGGTAACATCGGCTGTCTTGGATCTGAACAAGGCACCCAGAAAAGGTATATCACCGAGGAACGGTACCTTCTGGATACTTTCACCAATTTTTTCCTCGATCAAGCCACCCAGCACAACCACCTGTCCGTCATCGACCATCACATTGGTCTTGATAGAACGCTTGTTGGTAACAATATCCGCGGCCCCGGCAACGCTGTCTGCAATATTGGAAACTTCCTGTTCGATCTCCAGCCGTATCGCATCGCCTTCATTAATCTGTGGCTTGATTTTGAGCGTCAGGCCGACATCCTCACGCTGAATAGTCTGAAACGGGTTGGTCGCACCATCATTTGCCCCGGTACTGGAAAAGGAGCCGGTTACGAACGGCACATTCTCGCCAATGACAATCTCGGCTTCTTCATTATCCAGTGTGACCAGCGTTGGTGTTGACAGGATATTGGTATTGGCATCCGACGCCAGCAGGTTCATCACGGCAAGATATTGAAAGCTGCCACTGGTGCTCGCGAAGCCCAGCAAGGCATTGTCGACGATACTCGGGAATGACCCGCCGCTCACCACGTCTGCCGCACCATTAATCACGTCAGATACCACACTGCCGGAATTGGTGAAATTCACTATACCAACGGGGCCACTGTTGTTGTTTGCACCGCTAAATGCCCACTGCACACCCAGTTCGCGGGCGACATCCTCTGACACTTCTGCAATAACCGCTTCAACCAGCACCTGCGCGCGGCGGATATCAAGCTGGCTGATGACATGCTTCAGGGTACGCATGATATCCGGTGGCGCAGTAATCACGAGCGCATTGGTGGCCTCATCCGCCTGGATGTCAAAAGCACCCTTGGGGGCAGTCACCTTGCCCTTGCCCTGCTGGGCTTCCTGCTCCTCAATCTTGCCGACCCCGAGCAGGGTATCAACGATGTCCGCTGCAGTGGCATAACGCAAATAAATGACATCGGTATTACCGCCGGTATCGAGCGGCGTATCAAGGTGCGAAATAATGGCGCGCATGCGCAGACGAGAAGCACGATCACCACTGAGCAACACGCTGTTGGTGCGTTCATCAGCCACCAGCACCTGACCGTCACCGGCTGCTCCGGCAGCGGCAGTCGGTGCTGCACGCTTCAGACTGGTTAGCACCCGCACAACTTCGGCAGCAGACGCGTATTGCAACGTAATGACTTCTATCTCGCTGTCACTGACCTGGTCAATTCGCCGGATAATCGTCAACAGTCGATCAACATTATTGGCACGATCGGAGATGATCAGCACATTGGTCGCAGGATAGGCCGCAAGGTGACCCTGCTGGGGGACCAAAGGCCTCAGAATAGGCACCAGTTGAGCTGCAGCAACATTATCAACCTGCACCACCCGGGTAACCATTTCATCACCACGGCCTGGATCACCCTCATTCGCTGTCGGGATCCCATCCTGCTTTGCGTTTACGTCCGGCACAATCTTGATGACTTCACCACTGGGCACCGCTGCAAATCCATGCACCTTGAGGATCGACAGGAACACCTGATATACCTCGTCAGTGTCCATGGGTCGCGACGAAATCACGGTGACCTTGCCCTTTACCCGCGGGTCGATGATAAAGTTTTTATCGGTTACTTCGGCGACCGTACTGATCAAGGCACTGATATCAGCATCTTTCAGGTTGAGCGTGACATTCTCGGCAAATGCAGTCGGGCATAACAGCAACCATATCAACAGTAAGCCTGTAAATTTTCTATAAATATTCATGAATTATCCTAAAAGCAGGTAGCCCTGACTCGCATCTTCCGACCTATTACCCTATATCGTTGAATTACTGCAAGTGTTGAGTCGTCTACACTCCAAAACGCACTATTCCGGCACACTCAAACTCAGAACCTCTTCCTGGCCATTGCGCAGCACTGTTACACTCACCGTATCACCGGTCTGGACGCTCTTCAGCGCACGTGCGCTGTTGGCGGGATTGTCCAGCTTGATGTCATTAATCTGTATCGCCACATCACCTTCCTGAAGACCGACCTCCGCGAACAATTCAGGGTCGCGACCCGGTCCCAGTTCAAATCCGATGGTGTTGCCGTCATCATCCGTTTTAGGCGTAGCCTTCACCAGACTGTAAAGATCTCGTGGCCGTTGCTTTAAATTTTCACGCACTGTTCTTAACCGCTCTGCGGGGCTACTGGCAGACCGTTGCGGTACCGACCGTTGCGGTGCCGACCGTTGTGATGTCGGCTGAGGTGAAACCGTATTACTCCCCGACATTTTGTCCGTGGGTAAGCGCAAAGTCTCGTAACGCCCGTTGCGCTTCAGGATGACCTTTTCCGCATGCACTTCACTGAGTTCAGCATTGCCCGGCAAGCTGTCACCCACCGAGTACTGCTCTTCCTTGCCCTGCGGGTCTGCAATGATCGCATGCCCGTTACCCATGTCATCCGAAGAGTACACGCCTCTCAACACCAGCTTCAAGCTGGTGTCGGGCGCATCGATCGGCGCATTGATCTTGACCGGGGCACCGCCTTTTGCGACCACCCCCAGTAAATGCCAATCAGGTAATTGGCTAATAAGTTGCCGGTCCTTGTTTGGCTGCACCTGAACAGGCGCAGTCACCGCCGCTGCAGGCTCCGGGGTCCCGGACGGCGCCAGTAGATCCCAGGTCAGCGTCGCAACCAGACTGGCAATCCAGATAACCAGCAATATATTAAGCACCCAGATAAAACGCCGGGTATTCCTGCTTTGCAGGATCCGGATTACATCAGTCTGTTGCAATGATTGTGCAAACATAAGCGCGTTATCGTTGCTGGGAGCGCTGTCGATTTCGACCACCACCGCCGCCTTTCCCGGCAACGCGCGAATTACCGCGGCCACCGCCAGGCCTGGGCGGTGGCCGTTCGATTCTCACTGGTGGCTTTAGTTCCACCATGCAATCAGCCGGGACAGCCTCCACAGGGATCTTGTGGCCAATGTACGCCTCAATCTCCGGCAGGGAATAGACAAAATTTTCACAGGCAAAGCTGATCGCATCGCCGTCTTTGCCAACACGGGCCGTCCGACCGATACGGTGCACATAATCCTCGGCTTCCTGCGGCAGGTCATAGTTAAAAACATGGCTGACATCAGGGATATGCAGGCCACGCGCAGCCACATCGGTAGCAATCAAGACCGGCAATTTACCTTCCTGAAATTCCTTCAACAGGCGCTGCCGCTTTTTCTGCGGCACATCGCCTGACAGCACGGCACACTTGAAGCCATTACCTTCAAGGTAGGACCAGACCCGGTCAGCGTTACGCTTGGTATTCACAAAAACGATACTGCGCAGCGAATCACCGTGACTCAGCAAGCCGATGAGCAAGGGGATTTTTTCTTCATTGGCGGTGTGATACAGCAACTGTCGAACCCTGTCAGCGGTTACCTTCTCCGGTTCCACATCGACATGCACCGGATTATTCATATGCTCGTAGGCGAGTTCCTGCACACGGTGCGAGAGGGTCGCAGAGAACAACAGTCCCAGACGTCTTTCCGGGGGCGGACAGCGGTGCATAAGATAGCGGATATCCTTGATAAACCCCAGATCAAACATCCGGTCTGCCTCATCCAGCACCAGTGCCTGCACCATTTTCAGATCAAACACATGCTGCTTGAAATAATCAATCAGGCGTCCCGGTGTACCAATCAGGATATCCACACCCGCCGCGATCGCGTCGCGCTGCTCTTCATAGCCGGTTCCACCATAGGCCAGCCCAAGCGTCAGCCCGGTGTGCTTGCCGATCAGCTCGGCATCATCGTGTATCTGGATAGCCAGTTCCCGCGTGGGCGCAAGCATCAGTGCTCGCGGCTGATTCACTTTCCGACGGTTATCTGCAGGATGAGCCAGCAAATGGTTATACACGGCAATCAGAAAGGCAGCCGTCTTGCCCGTGCCTGTCTGCGCCTGTCCGGCTACATCACGCCCTGCCAGGGCTACTGGAAGGGTCTCCGCCTGAATCGGCGTACACATGGAAAAACCTGAATCTTCAATGCCTTGCATCAACTCCTTGGGAAGGCCGAAGCTCGAATAGGGGATATCTGTTAAATGCGTTTCTGACATAGGTTGTTACTTCTCACGGCCGGGTAGGCCAGCTCTCAAGCACAGGAATTCGCATTGTATTTCAAAAGGTTGTCAATATGCTATTGATAGTTTTTGAACACCCGCGCGACAAGGGCGCGGGGCAGGATCCTGGCACATCCAGTAAAACCAGCCTGCCACGCGTCACAGCATACCCTGATCGGGTCTCTATGCAGCAACAGCGCAAGGCGCCTGTGCTCTTTATTGAGCCGGGCACCCGATTTATTTAATAGCCACGGAAGCACACGGAAAACAGTGTTTGATGGCATTTATTCTTCCATGTTATTGCGTGTGCTTCCGTGGCAATCATATCCGTCTTTACTCAGATTGAGACAGTAGCGGCAATGTACCTGATCGACTATTACAGACTGTGGGCATTAGGATACAGTAAAAGTATCTCTGCGGACTTGTAAATTGTTCTGATTTAGGCTGAAATAGACACGTGACAGGAGGAACGCTGGTCGATAACATATTCAGCTCCCCTTAACACCGGTCCAGGCCGTCCGACTCCCGAACAGAACCTCGACATATCTCTGCAAATTTCCGTGGATTTCGTTTTCCAGATACAACAGGCATAGCCTTGATCACTGCCTTGCAGCCAATACATTTTTTCAATCAGGAGAGTTTGAATAGTGAGTGAACTGATCTTGTATGTGACAGACGACACCTTCGATGAAGAAGTCATTAAATCGCACAACCCTGTGCTGGTGGACTACTGGGCAGAATGGTGCGGACCTTGCAAGATGATTGCCCCCATCCTGGAAGAAATAGCCAACGAATACACCGGTAAAGTCACGATTGCCAAACTGAACATTGACGACAACCCGCAGACACCACCCAAGTACGGCATTCGTGGCATTCCGACATTAATGCTGTTCAAGAATGGCAACGTGGAAGCCACCAAGGTCGGCGCACTTTCAAAGTCACAGTTGACTGCCTTCCTGGACAGTAATATTTAATCATTTACTCACAACACAGCTGTAACATAAAATGACGAGGATAATTGAAAGGCATGGGATGTAGCATACGCAATTCGCCCACTGCCTTGCCTTCAGTAGTCACTCTTCGAAAACAAGAATTCCAAATTACCCTTAAACGATCTCTCCGGCCAGCTGGCCGTCTCAATCCATTCAATGCAAACACGCAATAAAGGCCATCTATGAACCTGTCTGAACTCAAACTCAAACCCGCTGCCGAACTGGTCGAACTCGCCCAGGAAATGGGGGCCGAAGGAACCGCACGCTCCCGCAAGCAGGACATTATCTTTTCCATCCTCAAGTTGCACGCCAAGAAAGGCGAGGATATTTTTGGCGGCGGAGTTCTGGAAATACTGCAAGACGGATTTGGCTTTTTGCGTTCCGCTGATAGTTCCTATCTGGCGGGTCCGGATGACATTTATGTTTCCCCCAGCCAGATAAGACGCTTCAGTCTGCGCACCGGTGATACAGTCGATGGCAAGATACGACCACCCAAAGACAGTGAGCGCTATTTTGCCCTGCTCAAAGTCGACCAGATCAACTACGAAAAACCCGAAAACGCGAAAAACAAGGTTGCGTTTGAAAATCTCACACCGCTGCACCCCAACAAAAGACTCGAGCTGGAACGTGGCAATGGCAGTACAGAAGACATCACCGCCCGCATCATCGACCTGGTTGCACCGATCGGCAGGGGCCAGCGTGGACTGATCGTTTCACCACCAAAGGCCGGCAAGACGATGCTGTTACAGAACATTGCGCAATCGATAGCGTCCAATTACCCGGATATTTACCTGATCGTGCTGCTGATCGATGAACGACCCGAGGAAGTGACCGAGATGTCGCGCTCGGTAAAGGGCGAAGTCGTCTCAAGTACCTTTGATGAACCGGCCAGCCGGCACGTACAGGTTGCCGAGATGGTAATAGAGAAGGCGCGCCGACTGGTTGAACACAAGCACGACGTCGTCATCCTGCTGGATTCCATTACCCGGCTTGGGCGCGCCTACAATACTGTCGTACCTTCTTCTGGCAAGGTGCTCACCGGTGGCGTCGATGCCAACGCCCTGCAACGCCCGAAACGATTCTTTGGTGCCGCACGTAATATTGAGGAAGGTGGCAGCCTGACAATCCTGGCAACTGCACTGGTCGACACCGGTTCACGCATGGATGATGTGATTTACGAAGAATTCAAGGGCACCGGCAACCATGAAATCCACCTTGACCGCAGGATTGCCGAGAAGCGCGTCTACCCGGCAATCAATCTCAACCGTTCCGGCACCCGCCGCGAAGAACTGCTGACGGATCCCAAGGAACTGCAGAAGATGTGGATACTGCGCAAGTTATTGCACCCGATGGACGAACTTGCCGCCATGGAATTCCTGCTCGACAAGCTGAAGTCAACAAAGAGCAACGCCGAGTTCTTTGAATCGATGAAGCGCTGATCGCGTTTTCACCCATAGTCTACCCGTAGGATGGGTAAAGGAACAAAGTGACGTACCCATCAAATACACAGTGCTAAATTTGATGGGTACGCTGCGCTTTACCCATCCTACGAATCATTCCCTAGATTGTGCAGCCGGTTTATCCGCAACGCCAGGGGCGGATGTGTCGCAGACAGCCGACTGCTTTTCTCCTTGAAGTTCCTGAACGGATTGACAATAAACATATGCTGGGTAGCACGATTGGCGCCTTTGAAGGGTTCAGCGGTGGCCGCCAGTTTCTCCAGCGCTGAAATCAGGCCTTGCGGATGACGCGTCAGGCGCACACTGGTGGCATCCGCCAGAAACTCCCGCTGCCGTGACACGGCCATCTGCACCAGGAAGGCAAATACCGGCGCCAGCGCCGCGAAGGCAATCAGCGCCAGCATCACGAATACAGCACCGGAACCGGCCTTCCCGGAGTTGCGCGAACGTCCCGAGAAATACAGTGAACGCAGCGCGCCGTCACTGACCAGCGCTATCAGGCCGACTATCACCCCCACCGCAGTGGCATAACGAATATCCCAGTTGACGATGTGGCCCATTTCATGACCAACGACGCCCTGTAACTCTTCCCGGTTCAGGGTATTCAGCAGTCCTCGTGTCACGCCAATCGCAGAGTGTGCCGGACTCATGCCGGTGGCAAAGGCATTCAGCGCATCCGTTTCAATCACAAACAATTGTGGCTTGGTAATACCGGCAGCAATCGCCATCTCCTCCACCACATTATGCAGTACCGGCTCTGCTGCAGCAGTGACTCGCTGCGCACCGGTCAGCCGCAGAATAATCTTGTCGCCACTGCGAAAGGCGATCCACGACCAGCCTGCACCGACAGTAAACAGCGCCAGCGCACACCAGACACCCCAGTGACTCAAGAACCACACAGATCCCTGTTGTTGCTGCAGATCTGCTGTAAACAACTGCATACTCCAGCCCAGCAGGTAGCCCAGCACCCCGAGAATGAGTAATAAAAAGACGACCAGTCTGCGGGTCGCTTTCTGGTTGGCACGGGCGGCCGCCATGAAATCGGTGCGCCGCAAGACCTTGTTGCGTAACCGCCGGCTGTCTTGCCAATGCACATCAAGGGGAGCGCCGCACTGGGTACACGTGCTGGCATGCGGGCGATTGGCCGCATTGCATTCGGGACACTGCTTATCGTGGGAGCGTGGCATTCAGAACATCGTCACAGGATGGGTAAAGGAACGAAGTGAGGTACCCATCAAGTGCATAGCTCTGATCTGATGGATACGCTCTGCTTTAACCATCCTGCAACTGCAGCAATCTTCCTGCCATCAGCGTAGATCCACCTTTGGTGTCGCCATCTCCACTTCCGGCACTTCAAAATAGGTCGCCTGCTTGAAACCAAACGCGCCTGCAATCAGGTTAGACGGAAATGCCTCGACACCATTATTCAGCGCCATGACGCTGTCATTATAGAACTGCCGGGAAAACGATATCTTGTTTTCAGTCGCACTTAATTCTTCCATGAGCCGGGATACATTTTCGTTGGCCTTGAGATCGGGATAATTTTCCATCAGCGCGAACAGCTTGCCCATGGCACCACCCAGTATGCCTTCGGCAGCGATCGCTTCCTCGGTATTACTGGCACCCACTGCCTGATTACGGGCCTGGATAACTTTTTCCAGCGTTTCCTGTTCATAGGACATGTAGTCCTTGACGACTTCTACAAGATTGGGAATCAAATCATGACGACGCTTTAACTGCACATCGATCTGTCGCCAGGCGTTCTTGACCTGGTTACGCAGATTGACCAGACGGTTGTAAAGCAGGACACCCCACAACGGTATCCCGACAATCAGCGCGACAATGACCCAACCAAATATTTCCATTCTTGAACTCCTTTATCACTAAGCCTGGATTCCACAGTTACGCAGGATGGGTAAGGGAACGAAGTGACGTACCCATCAAGTACCTGACACTGACCTGATGGGTACGCTGTGCTTTACCCATCCTGCCGTTACTATTCATTATTCCGCGATTCACGCGCAATCGCACGATAACCGATATCCGTACGGTAATACATATCCGGCCAATGAATGCCGCTGACACAGGCATAGGCCTTCTCGCTGGCCGCGGAGATCGTATTGCCCAGCGCGCACACACACAACACACGGCCGCCACTGGTGACGACACTCCCCGCGCTTTCCTGCGTACCCGCATGGAAAACCTTGCAATCACCATCGGCAACTGCCGGCAAGCCTTCAATGGTATCACCCTTGCGGTAACTGTCCGGGTAACCACCCGCCGCCAGTACCACGCCCAGGGCAGCACGTTCATCCCAATCCGCCGTCACCGCATCCAGCCGCCCATCCAGTGCCGCCTCGCAGAGTTCAACCAGGTCAGAACGCAGACGAAACAGGATCGGCTGGGTCTCCGGATCCCCGAAGCGTACATTGAATTCCAGCACCCCAAGCGTTCCATCCGCGGCAATCATCAGTCCTGCATACAGAAATCCGGTAAAAGCATACCCCTCAGCGGCCATGCCTGCCACGGTTGGCAAAATCACCTCGTTCATGACCCGCTCATGGATGGCCGCAGTCACCACTGGCGCAGGTGAGTACGCACCCATGCCGCCCGTGTTGGGGCCGGCGTCACCATTATCGCGCGCCTTGTGATCCTGTGAAGTCGCCAATGGCAGGCAATGACTGCCATCGACCATGACGATGAAACTGGCTTCCTCTCCTTGCAGGTACTCTTCTACGACAACGCGACTGCCGGCCTCACCAAAGGCATTGCCACTGAGCATGTCGTCAACAGCGGCAATGGCCTCAGCCTCAGTCTGTGCAAGGATGACCCCCTTGCCAGCCGCCAGTCCATCAGCCTTGACCACGATCGGCGCGCCCTGCTCGCGTATATAAGCGGCCGCCGCAGCCGCCTCGGTAAAAACTTGTAGGCCGCCGTGGGAAAGTGATGGCGCTGCAAAAAATACTTGGCGTATTTTTTTGAACCT
>JAQBDO010000079.1:0-11787 GCA_032124375.1 Gammaproteobacteria bacterium | reverse complement strand
TGGTATGTTTGTTTTGTCAGTGGCCGCGCAACAGGCGTTGCTTGCTGCGGGCCCATTCCTGGTCTTTCTCGGTTGCCCGTTTATCATGGCTTTGTTTGCCACGTGCCAGGGCTATTTCCAGTTTGGCCCGCCCGTGTTTCCAATACAGTGCCGTCGCAACGATCGTATAACCCTTGCGCTCCACGGCACCGATCAACTTGTCGAGTTCGCTGCGGTGTAACAGCAGTTTGCGGCTTCGGGTTGGATCAGGTGTGATGTGTGTAGAGGCGCTGAGCAGGGGGGCAACATGGAAGCCGAACAGCCATGCTTCTCCGTTCTGGATGATGACGTAACTCTCGGTCAGTTGCACACGCCCTTCACGCAGACTCTTCACTTCCCAGCCCTGTAGCGCAAGGCCGGCCTCAAAGCGTTCCTCGAGGAAGTAGTCGTGGCGGGCTTTTTTATTCAGCGCGATGGTGCTGGAGCTGCCTTTAGCTGTGGATTTCTTGTTTGCCATCAGCCCAGTATATCAATCTCCAGACAGCTGTGGTGTATCAGTTTGGCAGTTCCATGGCCACTCTCAAGTGGTTGTGATGCTGCGTTATTTCACGGACAATGCCTGTGCTCTTGATTGGGGTAATAATGTATGGGAAGCGTACACAAATCGATTCATGGTCAATGGTCCGGTCGCCTGGCCTTTGTGCTGGCCGCGACGGGATCGGCCGTCGGGCTGGGAAATATCTGGAAATTTCCATATATAACCGGTGAAAATGGTGGTGGTGCTTTTGTACTGGTTTATCTTATCTGTATAGCCGTGATCGGTATTCCCATCATGATGGCCGAGGTCATGATAGGGCGTCGTGGCCGCCAGAGTCCTGTCAACACCATGCGTGCGCTTGCCGCTGAAGAAAATGCCGGACGTTCCTGGGTCATGCTGGGTTGGGCGGGGGTGCTGGCAGGTTTTCTGATTCTTTCCTATTACAGTGTCATCGCGGGTTGGGCACTGGCTTATGTATTTCGTACCGGCAGTGGCCTGTTTACCGGGCTGACAGCGGATGGTGTGCAGAGTATTTTTACCACTATGGTGAGTGACCCTGAACGCTTGCTGGCATGGCATACGATATTTATGCTCATGACCATGGTGGTGGTCGCCCGTGGTGTGCGTGGTGGTCTTGAGAAGGCGGTGAAATTTCTGATGCCGGCCTTGTTTGTGTTGCTGTTTGTACTGTTGGGCTTTGCCTGGAACAGCGGCTCCTTCGGGCAGGGGGTTGAATTTCTGTTTCAGCCGGACTTCAGCAAGTTGTCTGCCAATGGTGTCCTGATTGCCATGGGGCATGCGTTCTTCACCCTGAGCCTCGGTATGGGTGCCATCATGGTGTACGGTTCCTATTTGCCGGCGGGGACCTCGATAGCGAAAGTCTCGATTGCCGTATCGATGATGGATACGCTGGTAGCGCTGCTGGCCGGGATGGCGATTTTCCCTATTGTATTTGCCAACGGGCTGGAGCCGGGAGCCGGTCCGGGGCTGATCTTTCAGACCTTGCCGCTTGCTTTTGGCCACATGGATTACGGGGCCTTCTTCGGTATGCTGTTTTTCGTGTTGCTGGTTTTCGCCGCGTGGAGTTCGGCAATATCACTGGTTGAACCGGCGGTGGCATGGCTGGTAGAAAACAGGGGCATGACACGGATAATGGCAGCCGTGGTTGCCGGTTCGGTTACCTGGTTGTGTGGCTTGATGACGGTATTCTCTTTTAATCTGTGGTCAGATTTTAAACCGTTGTCCGGGTTTGAGGTTTTCAGGGACAGTACCGTATTTGACTTGCTGGATTACCTGACAGCCAATATTATGCTGCCAATCGGCGGCTTGTTGATTGCGATTTTTGCTGCCTGGAAGATGAAGCGTGCATCATCCATTGATGAGCTGGGAATGGGTAACCGTTTCTTCTACCCGTTGTGGCGTTTCCTGGTGCGCTACATTACACCCATTGCCGTCGTCATTGTCTTTCTGTATGCCATCCGCGACATTCTGAAAGCCGTCGGCATATTTTGACTCTGTTAGATCGGGCAGGTAATCGTTTTGGAATCAATTGATCGTTCGGCGTTAGTGCCTTACACGCCGCATGAAATGTTTGTGCTGGTCACCGATGCAGACGCCTATCCACAGTTTCTGCCCTGGTGCTGCGGGGCAGAAGTGCTGTCGTATGAGCATGACGAGATGGTTGCCAGGCTTGATTTTTCAGTGGGCGGGGTGAGTAAATCTTTCACCACCCGCAACTGTCACCAGGCTGATTCCGAGGTCACTATACAGCTGGTGGACGGGCCGTTTAGTCGGCTGGATGGTCGTTGGCGATTTGAACCGCTGGGAGATCAGGGTTGCAAGATTTCATTATTTCTCGAATATGATTTCTCGAGTAAAATAGTGAGCATGGTGGTTGGTCCGGTGTTCAGCCAGATTGCCAATTCTCTGGTAGATGCCTTCCAAAAGCGTGCGGCCGAGGTGTATGGAGCACGCTGAAAAAATTCCTGTGGAGGTTGCCTATGCCCTGCCCGGGAAGCAGTTGCTGGTGACAGTTGATGTTGTGCCCGGGGCAACGCTGGAAGAAGCTATTCGGGCATCCGGTATTCTGCAGCGGTATCCTGAAATCGATCTGGATAAAAACAAGGTAGGCGTTTTCGGCAAGCTCGGCAAGCTAACTGACACCCTCTATGCGGGTGATCGTGTCGAGATTTACCGGCCGCTGATAGCAGACCCGAAAGAGGTCAGAAAAAAACGCGCCGCAGAAGGCAAGGTGATGAAGAAGGGTGCCGGCAGCTGAGCGACAGAAATGCGGTCATCCCGGCGCTGGCCGGGATCCGCTGGAAGGTTGCTTGCTTGCAGGCGCATAACTGTCTTCACCCACTTTGCGGAATGTTACCCAGTGCCATATCTTGTTGAGTATGCCGGGTGGTACGCGTTCTTCGGGAGGCACCACCAGTGTCACCTGTTTCGGTCTTGCGGGTGTGTCCCGGGCCGCCTCATCCGGGTGTACCGTACCGGTTGTGCCTGTCAGCAGGTCGTCTTCGAAAAACAGTGTAATGCGTGACCCGGTTGGTTCGCCATAGCCCGGCCACATGACATAAATATAGTCCCAGCGATTCTGGTGAAATACATCCGCAATCATCGGCGAGCCCATAATGAACTGGACCTGCCGCCGTGTCATGCCAGGCTCCAGTAAATTTACTTCATCCTGTGTAATGACATTTCCCTGCTGGATGTCAATTTTATGCACGAGGTGGTAGCCAGAGCAGCCTGTTAGCCACAAGCTTGCAATGATAGTTGTAATAATGAGAAGCTTTTGCATCCGCAGACCGATTGTGTGCCGGGAGAATCAACGGCAACATCATAACCCATGTTTGCATCAATGGCATCACAGCAGGAGAAGAACTTTGGAATCCAGTGAGTTACGCAAAGTCGGTCTGAAAGTCACCCTGCCCAGGGTGAAAATCCTCGACATTATGGAAGGCGGCAGCAGCCGGCATCAAAGTGCCGAGGATGTTTACAAGGCCTTGCTCGACATGGGAGAGGATATCGGACTGGCGACGGTTTACCGGGTGTTAACGCAATTCGAGGCGGCCGGCCTGGTGACAAGGCATCATTTCGAGGGCGGGCACTCTGTGTTTGAACTCAACGAGGGCAGCCACCACGATCATATACTCTGCGTTAAGTGTGGCAAGGTTGAGGAGTTTGTCGACGAGATCATTGAGCAGCGGCAAAAGGATATCGCCAGCAGGCTCGGTTATGAAATGACGGATCATTGTCTCTACATGTATGGTATCTGTTCGAAGTGCCGTAATGGGTAGACCTGCAGGTCGGGTTGCCGCATTACGCGCCTAACCCGATCTGCAGGCTGATCCGGTAATCCTGGCCTGTTGCATCATTTCCCGCGCATGCTCCCGGGTTTGTTTGGTGATTTTTACGCCGCCGAGCATACGCGCCAGTTCATCGACACGTTCCTCTTCATTCAGCGCACGTATGCGCGTGCGCGTGCTGTTTTCACTGGAAAGCTTGGTGACCTGCATCTGCTGGTCTGCGAGTGCAGCGACCTGAGGCAGGTGAGTGACGCACAACACTTGCCGGTCAGTGCCCAGCGCACGTAATTTCTGTCCGACAATTTCAGCAACGCCGCCGCCAATGCCGCTGTCTACCTCATCGAAGATCAGTGTCGGAATGACTGCGCTCCCGGCAGAGATCACCTGGATGGAAAGGCTGATGCGTGACAGTTCCCCGCCTGAAGCCACTTTACTCAGCGGCTGCACCGGTTGGCCGGCATTGGCGCTGACCATGAACTCGATATCATCCAGTCCATGGCTGCTGAAGGAATTGTCCTTGCGAGTCTTTATGCTGACCTCGAAAATCCCGCCCTTCATTCCCAGCGTTTGCATGGCTGCGGTGATGTCCTTGCCAAAGGCCCTGGCTGCCTTGTTTCTTTTGCCGCTCAGTTGTTTTGCGGTCGCGCGGTAGGTCTGCTCCAGGCTGTCCAGTTTTTCCTGCAACTCCTCGCGATGCTGCTCGGCATTTTCTATCAGTTCCAGTTGCTGGCGAATTTTTTCTTCAATCGTCGGCAGTTCTTCGGGGGCGCAACGATGCTTGCGCGCCAGGTCGTGCAACAGGCCGGTGCGTTGTTCCAGCCACTCCAGTCTCTGCGGGTCAATCTCAAGGCTTTCGGAGTAGTGCCGGAGTGCATCAACACCTTCCTGTACCAGCACCGTTGTTTCATCCAGTAAACGTGTCGTCTCTTGCAGCCTGCTGTCGAGACCCGACAGTGCGTTCAGCCCGTCCAGCGCCTGGCTGATCAGGCTGTAGGCGGAGATACCTTCATCGGCATCCAGCCGGTTGAGCGCCTGCTGGCATGCGTCCATCAGGCGCCCGGCGTTTGCCTGGCGGGCATGTTCGGTATCAATGTTTCTGATGGCCTCGCTGTCCAGTTCCAGTGCTTCCAGCTCCTGTAGCTGGTAGCGCAGCAGATCAAGCCGGGAGTCGCGCTCGGCATCGTTACTGATAACTGCATCCAGTGCCTGGCGGGTTGTTTTCCAGGCAAGGCAGCTTGAGGCTGTTTTGGTCAGCAGTGTTTGATGATCGCCAAAGGTATCGAGTAGCTGCCGCTGTACGGAACTGCGCAACAAGGATTGGTGTTCGTGTTGTCCATGGATGTCGACCAGCAGTTCGCCGAGTTCGCGCAATGACTGCATTGGTGCGGCCTGGCCATTGATGTATCCACGGGAGCGGCCTTCGCGGCTAATGATGCGTCTAATCTGGCATTCACCGTCCACATCCATGTCCTGCCGTGTCAGCCAGGCAGTGGCGATGGCATTGTCGTGGAGGTCAAATCCGGCAGATATTTCGGCGCGATCGCAACCGTGTCTTATTACCGAGCTGTCGGCACGGTCACCGAGTACCAGTCCCAGTGCGTCGACCAGGATAGATTTGCCGGCACCGGTTTCGCCGGTGAGTGCGGTCATGCCAGCCGTCAGTTCCACGTCGACTTCGTCAACAATGGCCAGGTTGCGTACGTGGATGTGTGTCAGCATGTGTTGGCTGCTCGTGATGAGTGCAGGCAGTGATTCAAGGCTGTTCACTCCAGCGCAGTTTTTTCCGCAGTATGGCGAAATAATCATGTCCCTGCGGGTGCAGCAGTCGCAGGGAATGTTCGTGTTTGCGAATAGTGATGTGGTCACCCGCTTCCAGCGAGTGGCTGATTTGCCCGTCGCAGGAAACGGTGGCCTCCAGTGTTCCCTGGTGGAGGATAATTTCAATAACCGATTCATCATGCACGACGATCGGACGATTGCTGAGCGTGTGCGGGCAAATGGGTACCAGTGTGATGGCATGCAGTTTCGGGTGCAGTATCGGGCCGCCACCGGACAGGGCGTATGCTGTGGAGCCGGTTGGCGTGGAAATGATCAGACCATCGGAACGATTGGTATTGAGAAAATAGCCATCAATCCAGGTGTCGAGTTCAATCATGCGGGCAACATCTTTCTTGTGCACGACGACATCGTTGAGTGCTGACGTTTCGCTCAGCAGATTTTCATTGCGGGTGACGCTGGCATGCAACAGGGTACGTTGTTCTTCAAAGAAGTCACCGGCCAGAATTTTTTCCAGTTGCTGTGTCATGTCTTCAGGCGAGATGTCCACCAGAAAACCCAGCCGTCCAAGATTGACCCCGAGCACGGCAATGCCGGATTCGGCCAGGCTGCGTGCAGCATTCAGCAGGGTGCCGTCACCGCCTGCCACGATGGCCAGATTGCAGGTGTTCGCCAGGGTTTCCCGGTCAACGACAGCGTGGCTGGTCTCGGGAAAGATGCTGCGGATCCCCTCATCCAGCAGGATGTTGACTTTTTGCTGTTCCAGATAGGCCGCCAGGGCGCGCAGCGTCATTGATACATTCTGGTCTTCTGACTTGCCGATCAGTCCAACGCGTTTGAAATGAGGTTTCATATGCTATTCCGTGTGTTGGCAGCGAAATTAACACGACTTCCGGAGACCGCCAACTATTTGCATGCCGGTGGCTGGCATTCTATCCCATGGAGTGCCAAATACATTATCATTGACGATGATCCCACGTCAGCCGCATGACTCAACCCTATGAGCAACGAGCACTCTGCTATTTCCGAACGCGCCCAGCTAATGCTCAGGGCGTTAATTGACCGCTATGTGCGTGATGGCCAGCCCGTGGGTTCCCGTACGCTGGCACGTGAAGCCGGTCTGGATCTGAGCCCGGCCACGGTACGCAATGTGATGTCCGATCTTGAGGAGCTGGGATTTGTCTGCTCGCCACATACCTCGGCCGGTCGGGTGCCGACAGTGCAGGGCTACCGGTTTTTCGTTGATACCTTGCTGAAGGTGCAACCGCTGGATGAGCGTTCAATTAACCACATGCGCCTGGGGTTGCCGTTTGATCAGACGCCAAAGAATCTGGTGGGGTCGGCGTCCAGCTTGCTGTCAGGTATTACGCAGCTGGCGGGTGTGGTGACACTACCCCGTCAGGAACATGCCTTGTTCAAGCGTGTGGAGTTTTTGGGGCTTTCAGAGAGACGAGTGCTGGCTATTCTGGTGACCGGTGAAGATGAGGTGCAGAATCGTATTCTCTCCACAGAAAAACAGCACAGTGCCTCCGAGCTGCAACAGGCATCAAATTATTTGAATCAACTGTTTGCCGGCAAGGATCTTTCCGAAGTGCGTGCGGCGCTGTTGCATGAGATGCAGGAAACCCGCACCAATATGAACAGCATGATGGTAACGGCCATGCATATGGCTGACCAGGTGCTGGAAAAGAACCAGGATGAAGATTACATAATGGCCGGGCAGACCAACCTGATGGGCTTCCATGAGCTCTGCGATATTGACAAGCTGCGCAAGTTGTTCGATGCCTTTAGCGAAAAACGCGACATGCTGCACCTGCTGGATCAGTGTATTCACACCGACGGCATCCAGATTTTTATAGGCGATGAGTCCGGTTACCGGATGCTGGATGAGTGCAGTATGGTGACGGCGCCGTATTCGGTTGATGGCAAGATACTGGGTGTGCTGGGTGTTATTGGGCCGACACGGATGGCCTATGAGCGCGTCATACCGATTGTTGATGCCACGGCCCGCCTGCTGGGTGCGGCCTTGAATCAGAAAGAATAAACCCCATATGGTCAGCAGGTAATCGAGAACGCGGGGCAGGTCTGCCCAACCGTATGTGAAGAAATTGATAATAGTGGGGTAACAGTATGCCGGAAAAAGAAAACAGGGTGGATGATAGCGGTGAAGAGCTTCAGGATAATGCGGAAGAGTTCGTCGTCTCGTCCGGAGACGAGGGGCTGGAGCACACCGATTTAACGGCTTTGCTGGAAGATGCGCGTGGCAAGGCAGATGCGCATTGGGACCAGATGGTGCGCACCCAGGCCGAGATGGAAAACCTGCGCAAGCGCAGCGAGCGTGATCTCGCCAATGCCCACAAATTTGCACTGGAGCGTTTTGCCAGCGAGCTGTTGCCGGTAAAGGACAGTCTGGAGCTGGGGTTGGCGGCATTCACCGCTGAAAATGCCGATCCGGAAAAGCTCAAGGAAGGTGTAGCCCTGACCCTGCAAATGCTCACAACCGCGCTGGATAAAGCCGCGATCAATGAAGTGAATCCGCAGGATGAGCGCTTTGATCCGGATTTTCACCAGGCGATGTCGCTGCAGGAGCGTGCTGATGTCGAGCCGAATACCGTTGTGACCGTGGTGCAGAAGGGCTATACCCTGAATGGCCGGCTGATTCGTCCGGCGATGGTCATCGTGTCGAAAGCGCCCGCGGCCGCCGGTTAAATACCGCGACAGGCTTGATTTACAGGATTATTGCCCCCACCTATAGGGTTATAGTTATCTAGTTTATTATTTAATAAATATCAATCAGTTACGTGGAGATTAAAGAAAATGGGCAAAATTATAGGCATTGACCTCGGCACCACCAATTCCTGTGTGGCAGTAATGGAAGGCGGCAAGGCCCGGGTCATCGAAAACAGCGAAGGCGATCGCACCACGCCGTCCATCGTCGGCTTCACCGGTGGTGATGAGGTGCTGGTCGGCCAGGCAGCCAAGCGCCAGGCGGTCACCAACCCCACCAATACCCTGTTTGCGGTCAAACGCCTGATCGGGCGCCGCTTTGACGAAGAGGTCGTGCAGCGTGACATCGACCTGGTGTCCTACAAGATTGTGAAGGCGGATAACGGTGACGCCTGGGTAGAGGCGCAGGGCAAACGCATGGCGCCGCCGGAAGTGGCCGCACGTGTGCTGCAGAAGATGAAGAGTACCGCCGAGGACTACCTTGGCGAGAAAGTCACCGAGGCGGTCATTACGGTGCCGGCTTATTTCAACGATTCGCAGCGCCAGGCAACCAAGGATGCCGGCCGTATTGCCGGTCTGGACGTGAAGCGCATTATCAACGAGCCGACCGCTGCGGCACTGGCCTACGGCATGGACAAGAAGCGCGGTGACTCGAAGATTGCCGTGTATGACCTCGGTGGCGGCACCTTTGACATTTCCATCATCGAGATTGCCGATGTCGACGGTGAACACCAGTTTGAGGTGCTGTCTACCAACGGCGATACCTTCCTCGGTGGTGAGGACTTCGACAAACGCCTGATCGATTACCTCGCTGATCAATTCAAGAAAGACCAGGGTATGGACCTGCGCGGTGATCCGCTGGCCATGCAGCGCCTCAAGGAGGGTGCGGAAAAGGCCAAGATCGAGCTGTCTTCCAGCCAGCAGACCGATGTGAACCTGCCGTATATCACCGCCGATGCCAGTGGGCCGAAGCATCTCAACATTAAACTGACGCGTACCAAGCTGGAATCGCTGGTCGAGGAACTGATTGATCGTACCATTGCCCCGTGCAAGATGGCGATCAAGGATGCCGGCCTGTCTGCCAGCGATATCGATGATGTCATCCTCGTCGGTGGCCAGACACGCATGCCGAAGGTGCAGGAAGTGGTGCAGAAAATTTTTGGCCAGGAACCCCGCAAGGACCTGAATCCGGATGAAGCGGTCGCCATCGGCGCAGCCATCCAGGGCGGTGTGCTCGGTGGTGAGGTCAAGGACGTGCTGCTGCTCGATGTCACCCCGCTGTCACTGGGTATCGAAACCCTGGGTGGTGTGATGACCAAGTTGATACAGAAGAACACCACCATTCCGACCAAGGCAAACCAGGTGTTCTCTACTGCAGATGACAACCAGTCAGCAGTGACCGTGCACGTCTTGCAGGGTGAACGTGATGTGGCGACAGCCAATAAATCACTGGGTCGATTTGACCTGAGCGACATCCCGCCGGCGCCACGTGGTATTCCGCAGATTGAGGTGACCTTTGATATCGATGCCAACGGTATCCTGCATGTATCCGCCAAGGACAAGGCCACCGGCAAGGAGCAGTCCATTCAGATCAAGGCATCCAGCGGTCTTTCGGATGAAGAGGTCCAGCAGATGGTCAAGGACGCCGAGGCACATGCTGACGAAGATCGCAAGTTTCATGAACTCATCGACGTACGTAACCAGGCTGACGGCCTGATTCATGCGACCAACAAGTCATTGAAAGATCTGGGTGAAAAGGTGGACAAGGCTGAAAAGAAAGATATTGAGGCTGCCATCGAGGCCCTGCAGGAAGTCATGAAGGGTGATGACAAGGAGGCCATCGAAGCGAAAGTGCTGGAACTGGGTGAGAAGTCCGGCAAGCTTGCTGAACGTGTCTACAAGGAACAGGCGGAAGCTGAGAAGGCTGCGGCCGGCGGAGCAGCAGCGGGGGAGGCAACAGATGCGTCTGCGGATGCAGACGTTGTTGATGCCGAGTTCGAGGAAGTAAAGGATGCGGACAGCAAGTAACAGTAACGGCGACAGCAGCGACTGCTAACCAGCCATGAATCCGGGCCCGCTTGATACGGGTCCGGATTTTTGCTGTTGACTGACAAGCTTTTTGAAGCTGCAGGCAGGCTTCTTTTTCGTCCCGCATGTTTGGGTGTTTACGGTCTATAACAAAACAGTTGTTGAAAGATTATGTCAAAGCGTGATTACTACGAAATACTCGGTATCTCGAAAAACTGCAGTGAAGCAGAATTAAAGAAGGCATACCGGCGTGCGGCTCAAAAACACCACCCCGACCGTAATCAGGATAACAAGGATTCAGAAGACAGGTTCAAGGAGTGCAAGGAAGCCTACGAGGTACTGAGCGACTCACAGAAGCGTGCTGCCTATGACCAGTTCGGGCATGCCGGTGTTGATCCCTCCATGGGTGGTGGCCGGGGTCATCCCGGTGCCGGCGGCTTCAATGATATCTTCGGTGATGTATTCGGCGACATCTTTGGCGGCGGGCGCGGCGGTGGTCAGCGGGTCTATCGTGGTTCAGATCTGCGTTATAACCTGGAGTTGTCACTGGAAGATGCCGTCGCCGGTACCGAAGTAAAAATCCGCATCCCGACGCAGGTAAAGTGTGAGGCGTGTGATGGCAGTGGAGCCAAAAAGGGCAGCACGCCAACAACCTGTACCACCTGTGGCGGGCATGGCCAGGTGCGCATGCAGCAGGGTTTCTTCTCGGTGCAACAGGCTTGCCCGCACTGCAAGGGGAATGGCACCATTATTTCCGACCCGTGTCCGACCTGTCGTGGCAATGGCCTGGTGCAGGAACGCAAGACCCTGTCAGTCAAGGTGCCTGCCGGTGTCGATAGCGGCGACAGGATCAGGCTCGCCGGTGGAGGCGAGGCGGGCGAGAGCGGTGGTCCACCGGGTGATCTCTATGTGCAGGTGCAGGTCAAGGAGCACCCCATCTTTCGTCGCGAAGAGAGTCATCTCTATTGCGAAGTCCCTATCAGCTTCATAACGGCCGCCCTTGGTGGTGAGCTGGAAGTGCCGACATTAAATGGTCGTGTGAATTTGAAGATTCCGGCAGAGACACAAACAGGCAGAATGTTCCGCGTGCGTGGCAAGGGGGTGAAACAGGTGCGGGGCGGTCCGGTGGGTGATTTGCTCTGCAGGGTGACTGTTGAGACGCCGGTAAAGCTGACTCGTAAACAGAAAGATCTGTTAAAGGAATTTTCCGGTCATGTGGAGGAGGGTGGCAGTCATCATAATCCACAGGCCACTTCCTGGATGGATAGCGTGAAGAAGTTTTTTGATGGTTTGAGCGGGTAACGCCGGTCGCTAGTATTTCGCAGGTGTATCTATTTGATGCAGGAGCGCTTCGCAAGCGCGATTGAATCTTATTGCGATTTTCCAAGTTTATGTTTCGCCATAAATGGCGAGGTACTTTCTCTTGCT
>JAQBDO010000078.1:0-3065 GCA_032124375.1 Gammaproteobacteria bacterium | reverse complement strand
GCAGGAACAGTCGCCGCAGGATTCTGCGTGTCAACTCGTCGGGTGGGGCATTGGAGGCTTGCGGCATGTGCTCATGATGCTATGGCTCGGACTTCCCGGCAACTGCGCTTAAAGGGGTGCGACATTGTGTCGCATTTTGGTGTACGGATTGCTGGCGGTAGCATTCACGCAGTTATAGTCTGCGCTGGCGGGAGCCCTGCAGGATTTTTGTTCTGAAATCTTCCTTTCAGATAAACAATAAAACAGTTAAACCTGTGCGTTATTCAATCAGGTTTACACTGCCGGCCAGCATTTTTGATGTCGTCTGGTTGAAGCTTGTCCAGGTGGATCAAGTCAGGCGTTATGATACCGTTGGTGCTAAACAGTATCGCCTGTTGCAGGATATTCTTCATCTCCTGCACGTTGCCCGGAAAGCTGTGACTCGCCAGTTTTTTCATGGCCGCTGCATTCAGGCGGTACGCCTTGCCGGCTTTTGAATCCATGTGTTTTAGTAAAGCCTCCGCGAGGGCAGGTATATCTGATGCACGTTCGCGCAATGGCGGGATGGTGATCTTGATACCGGCCAGCCGGTAATACAGGTCAGAGCGGAATTCGCCGGCTGCTACCATCTGCAGCAGGTCGCGGCTGGTTGCGGATACGATGCGGACGTCGGCCTTCAACGGTTCTCGTCCGCCAACACGCCGAAAGGTGCCGGATTCCAGTGCGCGCAGCAGGCGGCCCTGGACGGTCATCGGAATTTCATCAACTTTATCAATAAACAGAGTGCTGTCATCGGCAGATTCAAATATGCCGAAACGACGACCGATGCAGCCATTAAATGCGCCACGCTCATGACCAAATAGTTCGCTTTCAAAGACTGACTCTGCAATGGTGGAGCAGTGCAGTGATATAAGTGAATAGCCCCGTCGGTCAGATGATTTATGGATGTACTGTGCAGCCATATCTTTGTCGACACCGCATTCGCCAACCAGTAATACCGATGCGCTGGTTTCAGCAGCACGGGCCATCTGTTCCAGGAAGGCCAGAAATGCCGGCGCTTTACCGATGGCGCTTTGTTCAGCGCCTTCGAGTTTGTCGCTGGATGCAAGGCGGAATATGGCTTCACCCAGATACAGTTCGCCATTGCTTCCCCGGACCGGTGAGCCCTTGATACGTACCCGGTCAGAGGTGTGATTTTTGTCGTAATGAATGTGCAGCACCTGGTGTGGCAGGCCGGTTTCGAATACCTGTTTGTGCGGGCAGTCCTCGCCATTCTGGTGGCAGGGTACGTCAGAGTGGTGGGAGACCTGGTGACATTTACAGCCGATGATTTCTTCCTCTGCAATGCCATATGTTTCGCAGTAGGCCTTGTTGGCGCAGACGATGTTGTAACTTTCATCAATCAGTACGAAAGGGTTGTCCTGTGCGTCGATGATGGATTGCAGTTCGATTGAAGGCTTGTTTTTCATTGCTTAGTCAGTAGAAAATCAAAATGGTAGTGGTGAAACTGTGCGGGCACTTCACCCGATATTCTCCGGGGCTGTTTGCCGCTGCCAGGCATGGCTGGCACGTCACATTCTGCTATTTTATACGACACTAGAAGGTTGCCACATAACAATTCGCAAGAATCGGACAATTATTTGTTGGGTCAACTTCATTCGGCCGGCACGGCAGGTCGAAGCAGCGCCACATAATCCGGCAAATCACACTGTCCCTTCGTCTTCCCCGAATGCTAAGATCGCTGCATCTTTACCTGCTAGTGGTGCAAACATGAAAATTATGGTGCGTAATTTATCCCGGGATACAACGGAAGCAGAGTTACTGGCCATGTTCAGTGAATATGGCAGCGTGCAGTATTGCACGCTGGTGATGGATAAAGAGACGGGTAAATCCAAGGGTTTTGGTTTCGTCGAGATGCCCCGTGTGGGTGAGGCCAAGGCGGCCATCAAGGAACTTAATTACCTGGATGTTGACGGCAACAAGATCCGTGTAAAGAAAGCGGAAAAGGGCGTCAATGATTCCGTAGATAAAAATGCGGATGTCCCGGAATTATGATTGTTAGCGGTGAGTTATCAAAACTGGCAGTTGCATGAATGATCCCCTGCATGGCGTAACTTTGGAGATGGTCGTTACCCGCCTGGTGGAGCAGTATGGCTGGGAGGAGCTGGGGCGCAGGATAAACATCAAGTGTTTCACCCATGAGCCGAGCATCAAATCCAGCCTGAAGTTCCTGCGAAAAACTCCCTGGGCCAGAGAAAGAACAGAGCGTTTGTATTTACGCACCCCGGGATATTGATGACTCCCTGGGTGTTGCTTGATAGCGCACAGGTACCCGGTAATGGCGGGGAGCTGTGTCTGTACCAGCGAGGCGATGAATTCTCGATAAAAATCACGGGGCGTGGCGAGTTGATGAACAGTCGCGTGCATGGCTCCGAAGATGCGCTGGCGGAACACACCTGTGCCAGGCTGGCAGATAGTAAAAAACCGCGACTACTCATCGGTGGGTTGGGTATGGGATTTACCCTGGCCGCAGCGCTCCAATACGCAGGGACCCAGGCGCAAATCACGGTGGCGGAACTGGTGCCGGCGGTGGTGGCATGGAACAAGGGGCCACTTGGGGGATGTGCCGGTCATCCGCTGCGGGATTCGCGGGTAACGGTCAGGGAAACAGATGTTGCCCGTATGCTCATGAATGAGCAGCAAGCTTACGATGCTGTTTTGCTGGACGTGGATAATGGCCCGGAGGGGCTTACCCGCAGGGAGAACGACTGGCTTTATAGTCTCGATGGTTTAACCGAGGCTTATATGGCGTTGCGTCCCCGGGGTGTGCTGGCCGTATGGTCGGCAGGTCCGGATAAGGAATTTACGCAGCGATTACGAAAAACAGGCTTCGAGGTAGAACAGCTGTGTGTTCGTGCACGCGGAACAAAGGGCGCGCGCCATGTCATCTGGTTCGCCACGCGCACGGTTTAGACAATCCATTTTAATACCTGTTGCTACGTCATTCCGGTGTGTGGAGGAATCCAGAGCCGTGGCCCGGATGAAACACAGCTGGTCGAATTCCCGATTAAGCGCCGGTCACAAGT
>JAQBDO010000077.1:0-6458 GCA_032124375.1 Gammaproteobacteria bacterium | reverse complement strand
ACCAGACAGTTCATCCCGGACAGGCATGCAGTTAAAACCCGAAACATCATTTATGTGGGCCGACTGGTAGAAAAGAAAGGCGTCGGCACGCTAATCGATTCAATCAAACTACTAGAGAAGGACTACCCGGCGATAAAAGTGACTCTCGTGGGAGACGGGCCCGAAAGAGCAGCCCTCGCGCAACAATGCAATGAATTGGGGATAAAGAATCAGGTTGAATTCGTGGGCTCCATACCCAATGACCGTGTCCCGGAGCTCTACCAATCTGCAAAAATAGCTGTTGTCCCCTCCATCATTGCCAGAGACGGCGATCAGGAAGGCCTGGGGCTTGTCGCAGTAGAAGCCCTGGGATGTGGCTGTGCCACCATCGTGTCAGACCTGCCAGCCTTGAGCGATGTGGTCACGCACGGTGAAAACGGACTGGTATTCAGTGCCGGAGATGCTGTCGAGCTAACAGACAGAATTACCTCGGTTTTGCGCGACGAGTCTTTGTATAACCACCTCGCAAGTAACGGCCGCCAATCCGTCATTGATAAATTTGACTGGCAACCCGTTGGCAAGCGCTACATCGAGATCATAGAACAGTGCATAGGCACGCCGAATGCTTGACTAACACGCCTGCCAACCGGGAAAAGACGGTCGGCCTGCCCGTGGAGGCCATCTAAAGATCTGCCCCGAATTGCCGAATAACACTTAGCAAATACTGTACCCGAAGAATGGCTGGTAGCGGGCTGTGCATAACAGGTTGACAAGTCAGAATTTTATTGTAATTTATGCACTTAGTGGTAAGCTGGCGCAGCATACCAATGTCCTGAAATTCTGACGAACATCACAGCAGAAACACACTATTTAGGATATTCATACAGATTCATGGCGACTACCAACCCAACAGTGAACCTCAGCGGCCTCGCCCGCAGGCTTGTGATGGACGGCCTCCTCAACGAGGAGGAAGCCAGCAAAGCCCACGAAATGTCGCTGAAAAAGCGCACACATTTCGTCTCCTACCTGGTAGAAAACAAAATATTAAAGAGCCGGGACATCGCATGGTCCGGCTCACAGGAATTCGGCGTGCCGTTGTTCGATCTGAGATCAATGGACATGGCAATTGCGCCGTTGAAGATAGTCAGCGAGAAACTCATCCAGCAACATAATGCCCTGCCACTCATCAAGCGCGGCAACCGCCTCTACATCGCAGTGTCTGACCCGACCAATCTGAGTGCCATTGATGAATTCAAGTTTCATACCGGCATCAACACAGAAGCCGTACTGGTCGAGGAAGACCAGCTGCGCAAGGCCATCGAAATCGCGCTGGAAGCACTTGATACCACCATGTCGGAGCTCATGGACGCTGACCTCGACAACCTCGACATCAGTGCCGGTGACGATGACAACAAAAACGGTGACGTTAGCGAGTCTGATATCGATGACACGCCGGTTGTACGCTTTGTCAACAAGGTATTGCTTGACGCTATCAATAGCGGCGCTTCAGATATCCATCTCGAACCGTATGAAAAGACTTTCCGCGTCAGATTCCGCTCCGACGGAGTATTGCACGAAATTACCTCGCCACCCCATTCACTGGCCATGCGCATCATTGCCCGGATCAAGGTCATGAGCCGCATGAATATCGCCGAGAGACGGGTACCCCAGGACGGGCGTATTAAAATGAACCTGTCGCGTAACCGCTCCATTGACTTTCGCGTAAACACGCTGCCAACCCTGTACGGTGAAAAGGTGGTTTTACGTATTCTGGACGGCGGCGCAGCACAAATCGGAGTAGATGCGCTGGGTTTTGAGGAAGAGCAGAAAAAGCTCTTTACCGACGCGATCAACAAGCCTTACGGTATGGTGCTGGTTACCGGACCAACCGGTAGCGGCAAGACCGTCTCGCTGTATACCGGCCTGAACATGCTCAACACCCCCGACCGCAATATTTCCACCTGTGAGGACCCGGTAGAAATCAATGTCATGGGTATCAATCAGGTCAACGTAAACCCGAAGGCGGGCCTCGACTTCGGAATCGCCTTGCGCGCTTTCCTGCGGCAGGACCCGGACATCATCATGGTTGGCGAAATTCGCGATCTCGAAACAGCAGAGATTGCCATCAAGGCCGCACAAACCGGTCACCTGGTGTTGTCGACACTGCACACCAATGATGCGCCGCAAACCCTGACGCGCCTGGCCAATATGGGTGTCCCCGCATACAATATTGCCGCCTCCGTCCACCTGATCATGGCGCAGAGACTGGCACGCCGATTATGCCAAAAATGCAAAAAGGAACTGGATATCTCACCGGAAGCACTGCTTAAGTTCGGATTCAGGCAAGACCAGCTTGACGGACTCAAGGTATACACCCCCGTGGGCTGTGACTCTTGCACTGGCGGCTACAAAGGCCGTGTCGGTATTTACCAGGTCATGCCGATATCTGAAGAAATGGGCAAACTGATCATGGAAGGGGGTAATTCCATGCAACTCCAGAAACAGGCACACGAAGAGGGCGTCGCAGACCTCAGGGAGTCAGGCCTGAAGAAAGTTGCAGCAGGTATTACCAGTCTGGAAGAAGTTGACCGCGTAACCAAGGAATAAATCATGGCAGAAAAAGCACTCAAACAACCGGAACTGTTCGTTTGGACCGGCACTGACAAGCGCGGTGTAAAGGTCAAGGGGCAGAGCCGCGGCAAAAACCCGTCACTGATCAAGGCCGACCTGCGCAAGCAGGGCATAAAGCCGATCAGGGTCAGCAAAAAGAGCAACCTTTTCAAGGCAACCGCCAAGAAAAAGATTATCCCCAAGGATCTTGCTATCTTTTTTCGCCAACTGGCCACCATGATGTCTGCGGGCGTCCCGCTGGTGCAGGCATTCGAAATTATTGGCCGCGGGCATGAAAATGCGGGCATGCAGGAACTGATTCTCAATATTAAGGCAGAGGTCGAATCCGGCACCGCTCTTGCGGATTCCCTGGCAAAACATCCGCTGTACTTTGATGACCTTGTCATCTGCCTGGTAGCCGCCGGTGAGCAAGCCGGTGTACTGGAAAACCTGCTGGACAAGATCGCCACCTACAAGGAAAAAACAGAATACCTGAAGGCCAAGATCAAGAAAGCCATGTTTTATCCTGCAGCCGTTATTGTTGTCGCCTTTATCGTCACCGCCATCCTGCTGATTTTCGTAGTACCCCAGTTTGAAGCGTTATTCAGTAATTTTGGCGCAGACCTGCCGGCATTCACCCGCGTCGTTGTGAATCTGTCTGAATTCATGCAGGCGTACTGGTGGCTGGTCCTTGGCATTGTCGGGGGCGCCGTGTTTGGCTTCCTGCAAGGCAAGAAACGCTCCCGGAAATTTGGACGCGTACTGGATCGCATGGTTCTGAAAATGCCCATTGTCGGCCCCATCATGCACAAGGCCGCCATTGCCCGCTATGCCCGCACCCTGTCCACCATGTTTGCTGCCGGTGTGCCATTGGTTGAGGCACTGCAGTCCGTTGCCGGCGCTACCGGTAACGTGGTCTATTCAGACGCTGTGCTGATGATAAAAGACAGCGTTGCCACCGGACAGCAGCTGACATTCGCCATGAACCAGACCGGGCTTTTCCCGAACATGGTTGAACAAATGGTCGCCATCGGTGAGGAATCAGGCGCGCTTGATTCCATGCTCTCCAAGGTTGCCGACTTCTACGAACAGGAAGTGGATGATGCCGTAGACGCCCTCACCAGCCTGCTGGAACCCTTGATCATGTCAGTACTGGGTGTCCTTATCGGCGGCCTGGTTGTAGCCATGTATCTGCCAATATTCAAGATGGGCGCCGCGATCTAGCATCCGACACTTGCCAAACGTATCTCTCCAGCAATAGCTGCTCGAGCTTATGGAAGTATTACAACTTCTTGAGTCTTCCCGGCTGTTCCTTGCCATTGCCACCGGCGCACTGGGATTGGTGGTCGGCAGTTTCCTGAATGTTGTCATCTACCGTTTGCCGGTCATGATGAACAGGAGCTGGATACGCGAGTGCAAGGAACACTCAGGGGAAGCGGCCGACCCGGATGAACCACAACCCTTTAACCTGCTGACACCCGCCTCACGCTGCCCGCAATGCAACCATCGCGTCTCGGCAGCGGAAAACATCCCCGTCATTAGCTACCTGTTCCTGAAGGGACGTTGCTCGGGCTGTGGCACCGCCATATCCATGCGTTACCCGCTAGTCGAGCTGAGCACCGCAATCCTGTCCGTCATTACTGCACTGCATTTCGGCTACAGCTTGCAGACGCTCGCCGCCCTCGGTTTTACCTGGGCACTCATCCCGCTTTTTCTGATCGATTTCGATCATCAGATTCTGCCCGACTCAATCACCCTGCCACTGCTCTGGGGCGGCTTGCTACTCAGCCTGTTCAACCTGTTTGTTGACAGTCATACGAGCATTATCGGAGCCGTAGCCGGCTATCTGTCTTTGTGGACAATCTTCCACGTATTTAAGCTGCTGACTGGCAAGGAAGGCATGGGCTATGGTGATTTCAAGCTGCTGGGGGCCCTCGGTGCATGGGTCGGCTGGCAGTCGCTACCCGTCGTCATCCTGTTTTCATCCGTAGTCGGAGCTGTCATTGGCATTACCCTCATCCTGTTCAAGGGCCGCGATCACAGTCAACCGATGCCCTTTGGTCCATTCCTGGCCGCTGCGGGATGGATGACACTCTTGTGGGGAAACGACATAATCCACTTGTATCTGCAGTAACCTTTATTTGGCAAAAACTGTGTAGTACGGACACCCTGGGCATAGATGGCAAACACACTGGTGATCGGCCTGACCGGCGGCATTGGTAGCGGTAAAACGACGGTAACAGAGGGTTTCAGCGCTCTCGGCGTGCCTGTCATAGACGCAGACCAGCTGGCACATGCACTGGTTGAGCCGGGACAACCCGCACTCGATGAAATTATCGCTGTCTTCGGGAAAGATTGTATAGCCCCTGACGGGCAGCTGAGACGCGATCATATTCGGCAACGAATTTATTCGGATAGCCGCCTGAAGTCTCGCCTCGAAGCCATCCTGCACCCCGAAATCCGCCAACGTATCAAAACCTTATTGTCGGAAATCAAAACACCCTACTGTATAGTGGCTATTCCCTTGCTACTGGAAACACAGCAAACCGACCTGGTTGACCGAATTCTCGTGATCGACACATCTGAAAAAGAACAGCTCGAACGGGTTGCCGCCAGAGACGGCCTGTCGGACAATACCATCATGGCCATTATACAATCACAGACTGATCGCAGCACTCGCCTGGCTGCCGCTGATGACATTATTGTGAATAACAGCGACCTGAAATCACTGACTGACCGCATACTGGAATTACATACGCACTACATGGAAATATCCTATGACCACTAGTTCGGGCACTTCATTTGCGAGCAACAATCAAGCGCGGGATACTGCCACTGCTGCGCATACACCGGCCAATCCATTACCCCGGACTGTGCCAGACAAAATCCTTTATGAACAGCCACTAAACGAGCGAACAAGAGCCTTTCTTCGACTTGAGTACCTGTTCCAGCAGGCCGCTCACCATCTGGCTTGCCAGTCGGAATGGGATAGCCGTGCCACACTGGCTTGTGTTTTGGAGATCCTTGAAATTTTTGGGAACAGTAACCTGAAGTCAGAGGTCCTCAAGGAACTGGAACGCCATGCAACCAGCCTGAAGCGACATGAACAAAATCCGCACGTGGACCACTCACAACTCTCCGGACTGCTGGACTGTATCAGTAGCCACGTGGAAAGCGTGCGCGCAATCAATGGCCAGATTGCAAATGACCTGAAGGCCAGTGAATTTCTGGTCAGCATCAAACAACGCAGTGCCATTCCGGGCGGTACCTGTGATTTTGACCTGCCCGCCTTTCATTACTGGTTGCAACAGCCGGCAAAGGAACGCACCCGGGATCTCTCTCGATGGCTCAGCCACTTTGATGCCATCGGTCAGGCAATTCAGATGATACTCAGCCTGACACGTGACAGTTCCCCCCTGAAACTGACACTGGCAAGCGGCGGCGTATATCAGCGCACACTTGATCCCAACCTCCCCTGCCAGCTGGTGAGGATTGCCTTGCCACCGGGATTACCCTATTTCGCAGAACTGAGTGGCGGACGCCATCGGTTCACGGCCCGCTTTCTGGAGTTTTCCACCGATGAAAAACGCGCCAAGCAAACGGACCAGGATGTGGAATTCGAACTGGCCTGCTGTGTCATCTAGGCACGCACTGCGGTCGGCAACAGACCTGTAATGGCCACCGGCGACGGCAAAAAAAAGACGGTCAGCTGCCCCACATGCGACAGTCCGGTGGCCTGGGTCAGGGAACAACGCTGGCGCCCCTTCTGCTCCGAACGTTGCAAGCTGATTGATCTTGGCACCTGGTTTGATGAAAGCAACCGCATCCCGAGCGATCCCGAAGTACAGAACTTGCAGGATCAGGAAGAC
>JAQBDO010000076.1:0-4260 GCA_032124375.1 Gammaproteobacteria bacterium | reverse complement strand
TCAATACTGTAGATCCAGCCGTGAACAGAGAGCTCTTTTCCTTGTTTCCAGGCGTTCTTGACAATAGTGGTGTTGCATATGTTTTTGACTTGCTCTTTTACATTTAGCTCACAAAGTAAATCTAATTGTTGATCATGATTTAGCCCATCAAATTTTGATGCATTAAAGCGAATGACATCCTTGACGTGACGTAACCAGTTATCTATAAGCCCATGCTCTTGATTCTCCAATGCTGCCTTGATACCGCCGCACCCATAATGGCCACAAACTATAATATGCTTTACTTTAAGGATCTCAACAGCGAACTGTATTACGGAAAGGCAATTCAGATCTGTATGTACAACAACGTTCGCAATATTACGATGTACAAATACCTCGCCAGGCTGCAGATTGGTAATCTGGTTGGCAGGAACCCTGCTATCCGAGCAACCAATCCACAAATACTCGGGAGCTTGCAGTTTTGACAGCCGCTTGAAAAATTCGGGATCTTTTTTCTTGATTGATTCTGCCCAGACCAAATTGCTATCAAGCAGGTGTTTCAGTGTTTTCACTATTTAAACTATCCTCGCATTTTCTTTTTGCATATAACGTGAAGCGCAACTGGCACATTTGCAGGGAGCGCAGCGACAGAAAAATGCGTCCATGCTGGCGCGCTTGTTAGGTGGCAGTTTAATCATGATCAATATGAATATCGTCAGGATACGGTTTACCTTTTCCCTTCTCTATTGCATCTTTAAGACTCAGCAAGAATACGGCCCACTTGGTACTGCAGTGCCCCATAAATTCTGACGGTTCTTTCCAATGGGAATGCGAAAATAGTACATATGTTTGATTTTCCCCACTCGTCAAATGGAACGCTACTTCCGTACCCATCCATGGACCCGGCATTTCTCCTGAGTGCCGCCAGCGTACTCTGGAATTATTTTGCAGCTCTACGACCTCGAAGTTCGGTCCACCAACACCAAACCTGAACCGGATAATTGAGCCAACAGCCCCTGCGCCAGAGGTATCAGTTGTCCACCACCTGGATAGATCCTCATTAGTTGTTAGAGCGTTGTATACTTCATCAGCCGCAGCCGCTATCCCGACGCGATGAATAATATCAACCATATCCGGCATATTCCGAGCTATGTGCTGGCCATCTAACCTTAGAGGACAGTGGCGACAAGGCCGTCCAGCCGGGGTGATTTGTCAGACATTTCGCTATTCATCAGAGCACTGTATTGTTTCACTATTCCAGCTCCCGCCTCGATCGAGGCACTTATCTATTAATACAAAACGCCCGATATACGGGCTAATAACCAATAACGCCCCAAGCACAATAAAAGCAGCAGACCCATTCGTCGCCCTGGGAAACGTATTAATACCCTTGAACAGACCCACCCCGAAGAACAATGCGGCCAATGCGAAACAAAGATGACCAGTAGCACGGCGGTACCAACCCAGGGGGTACAGGTTTGGCGGTCCTCCTGACACCCAGGCGCTGTAAATCGAACTATACAGGTAGAGGAACGCCACTATGATGAATGCAAGGAGAACCAGCCACCTTATGAGCCGTAGAAATACTGATGCTTGCGCAGCATTGTTCATAAGCCTAACGCCTCGCATCAGCGGCCCGGTTTTGCCGGGTCCGACTGCATGCTCTTGTTGGACGAAGCCGCTACGCGGAGAAAAATCAACCCCACCCGGATTAAGATCTAAAATGTAACCTCACCCCTCACTCCGAGGGGTGCTCACTCACGAACATGAGGTTACCCGATCATGACACCATCAATCGATTCAATATTCAAGCGCGATTACCAGGCCCATCTACAACATCTCAGGCTGAAAGGCCTCCAGCCCAAGACGATTGAGGCTTACGCACGCGCCATCCGCCGTATCGGTGACTATTTTGACCATCAGCTTCATAATCTGTCAGAGGCGCAGTTGCTCACTTACTTCTCTTGCCTACTCAGCACCCACTCATGGAGCGCCGTCAAACTCGACTTGTATGGCCTCAAATTCTTCTACCAGCACGTGCTGAAAAAGCCCTGGGTGACGATTGACCTGATCAAGCCGCCGCACGTTACACGGCTGCCTGACATCGTTACTATTGAGGAGGCGGCAAGTATCTTCAGAGAAACTTACAAGCTGAGCTACCGTGTCTTCTATTTTACCGTCTATAGCCTCGGCTTGCGGCTCGGTGAAGGATTACGTCTGGAGGTGGGGGATCTCGATGCAAAACGTCAGCGCGTCCATATCCGTGACGCCAAGGGCAATAAAGACCGTTTTGTACCCCTGCCGGATACGACGCTGGATCTGTTGCGCCGTTTCTGGTCTGTGCATCGTCACCCCGTGCTACTGTTTCCCAATCGCCATGGCGGCCTGAAGACGGCGGGTCTCGCCGCCACACCGCTTGATCGCGGTGGCGTTCAAACAACGATGCGCAAGGTCGTTGCTGACTGTGGGATAAAAAAAAGATCACTCTGCACAGCTTGCGTCACAGCTATGCCACTCATTTGATCGAAGCGGGTGTCGATCTGCTCGAGGTACAGAAAATCCTCGGCCATCGCTCCATCCTGACCACCGCCAGGTACACGCACCTGACATCCAACACGGACCATAACGCAAAACAGGTCATCAACCATTTGATGGCCGGCTTCTCCATTGGATGGGGGAATGTCAAATGATCCTGCTCTCATCGATCATCAAAACCTTTGAACCGGAATTCCTGGATCAATACCGAGATCAGATCCTGCCGTCTCATCGCAAGGCGCTGGCTGCCATGAAGGTCTGCCGGACGCATCACAGCCCACGCCTGCGAGCAGGCTGTTCCCAGTGCGATCACACCATGACGGTGCCGCACTCGTGCGGTCATCGCAACTGCCCGCACTGTCAGCACCATGAGAGCCAGCAATGGCTGGAACGCCAACTCCAGAAGCAGGTGCCAGCCGAGTATTTTCTATTGACCTTCACGCTCCCCGCCGAACTCCGCTCACTGGCGTGGCGTCATCAACGCCAGCTCTATGCGTTGATGATTCAGTGCGTATGGGAGACCGTGCGAACCTTCTCGCAGAACGACAAGCAACTTCAAGGGACGCCGGGGGCGATTGCCGTCTTGCATACGCATTCACGCCGTCTGGATTATCATCCGCATGTGCATCTGGTGATGCCGGGGGCGGCCATGGATGCCGTCAACCGGCTGTGGCGCACCAAAGGAGGAAAAAACAAGAAACTCTATCTGTTCAACCATAAGGCGCTGGCCAAGGTCTTTCGCGCCAAACTGCTGGAGGCCATCACCCATGAAGGTCTGGTGTTGCCCTCCCAATACCCTGAAGCGTGGGTGGTGGATTGCAAATCGGTCGGCACCGGTGAGAAGGCATTGGTCTATCTCGGGCGCTATCTCTATCGTGGCGTGATTCAGGAGAAAGACATTGTCGCCTGCCAGGATGGCAAAGTGACGTTCCGTTATCAAAACAGCAAGACGAAACAAATTGAGCATCGAACCGTCACGGGCGAACAATTCTTGTGGCTGTTTCTCCAGCATGTGCTGCCGAAGGGGTTTCGGCGGGCGCGGAATTTTGGCTTTCTGCATCCCAACAGCAAGCGGCTGATTCGCTTGCTTCAGTATTTACTGGGGCTTGACCCAAGCCGTGCGTTGAGGTTGATGAGAAAACGACCCCAGATGGTCTGTCCTTGCTGCGGCGCCAAGATGAAGATTCTTGAAACACGGCTTCCACCACTCTTCACTTATGCCACTCCAGGCTCGACGTGACCGGAGAAAATCGACATTGATGATGTAAACGCAAACGCCAATCCATAGAAATATTGAAATCAGTACGCAGTACTGAGGAATACGCTCGACATCAATACGGGCGATATGGCTTAAAATATCCAGTGACTGCACCGCTCTGCGGTCAGAGTGACCGGATAGCCGGGGAGTGAGGATTCGCTGGGAGCTGCGAGTCTTTGAAACCACTTAACCCGAAAAAGATATTTTCAATACAGCGTAACCACTCCACAACCAACGGGCTTGTCCAACAAACGGTTCAGATTGTGGTTCGCTTCGCTCTCACAATCTAACCTTATTCGTTATGCGGATTGTGCGCCAACCAAATTGCCATGCTAAGGCATAGACGGTCAAGATTTTATCAGTTGCAAAACTGGTTAACACTTGTTGCCGGTCCTGGCACCAGCATTACCAAATCGAAGTTTCGTTTCTCAATAGCCCAGGTCTTATCCTTGAATTTTACTGCGGCCCTTTATCTCTGGGAACCAGGG